>CAZNSB010000266.1:0-7399 GCA_964575155.1 uncultured Planctomycetaceae bacterium
GGCTTGCGCTTCCGCACGGCGTGCCCGAACACCTCCATCAGGAACGCCACGCGCCGCACCAGCTTGTAGGGAACCTTCCTGGTGACCGGCTTGGCCCCGATCCGCTCGGCGATCTTGTTGAAGTACTCCGCCTGCGTGATCACCCCGTCGTTGCAGAGGTTGTAGGCCTCGCCCACCGCCTTTCCCGAGCGAGCCGCAAGGATGCATCCGTCGGCCTCGTTCCCCGCGTACGTCAGGTTCAGCCGGTTGGCCCCGTCGCCGATCAGCTTCCCCTTGCCCGCGCCGATCGCCCGGATCAGCCGGGGCATCGACGCCCGGTCCCGCTCCCCGTACAGCCAGCTCGGGCGGATCACCGTCACCGGCACGTCGCCCCGCTCGTGGGCGGCGCGGACGATTCCTTCGGCCTGGACCTTTGCCCGGCTGTAGTAGCTCCACCGGTAGAGGAACTGCCCGAGGGGGTAGGTCTCGTCGAGGATGAGCCCCTCGCCGTCGGGGTGCCCGTACGCGCTGATGGAAGAGATGTGGAGGAAGCGCCGGACGCGGGCCCGCGCGGCGGCGCGGACCATGTTGCGCGTGCCCTCGATGGTGAGGGCGACGAATTCGCTCCACGGGCCCCAGTCGCCCACCTTGGCCGCTGCGTGGTAGACCGTGCCCACGCCGTCCATCGCCCGAGAGATCGACTCCGGCTCGGTGATGTCGCCGAGGGCCTTCTGGACCCCCAGCGTGTCAATGAAGCTCGTGTCGGAGCTCGGCCGCACAAGCACCCGCACCTCCTCCCCGGCGGCGCGGAGCTTGGCGACGATGTGGCTGCCCAGCAGGCCCGTGCCTCCCGTCACCAGGTTCATGGCATTCCTTTCATGTGGGGAGCGAATCTAGTACATCGTCAAGATTGAAAGTGTGCGTGCCATGGCGGCCGCTGTCTGCCGCCATGCCTTCTTGCGGAGGACATGGCGGCGAACGACGGCTCCCATGGCACCCACAGAGTCAAAGTTGACGGTACACTAGCCGGTCCTGCGCGGCCTGTCAAGGACCCGCAGTTCGTGGGTGCGGTGAGAACATGCGCCGGCGCCGCGCAGCGCAAACGCGCAGAAGGCCAGCGGGCTCTTCCCGGCGCGCGAGTTGTCCGCGGCGTGAAGACCGGCGCCTACCGGGGGGCCTTCCGTCTGCGTCGCAGCGCCGGGATGCAGGCGCCGGCGGCCAGCAGCGACAGCGCCACCGGCTCGGGGATCGAGGCGTTGGGGATCTCGTCGAAGTACACGTCCCCGTCGCCCACGTCCGTGAGGGATGACGTCCAGGCGACGTACGCGGTGCCGGTGTCGACGGCGAGGCCCAGGTACTCGCCCATCCACAGGTTCGTGGGCGTGGCGAAGCAGGTGTCGTTGACCATGACGTTGGGCGAGAAGCTCGCCCCGCCGTCGCTGCTCTTGGCCATGTAGACGTCCCAATTGACGTCGTTGGGGTCGTTTCGCCGGTCGTACCAGGCCACGTCGATGGTCCCGTCGCACTTAACGTCGATCCACGGCAGGATGTTGTCGCCGGTGGTCGTGTCGTCGTGGTTGACCTTGACGACGCCGGTCCAGGTGACCCCGCCGTCGGTGGACTTGATGAGGTAGATGTCGGCCTCGTCGGCGTCCGTACGGTCGACGTCCTCGGCATAGACGACGTACAGGTTGTTGGAGTTGGTGGGGTCGGCGGCGATGGGCGTCCCGCCCTTGGCCAGTGCGTCGGTGGCGGTGGGGACGGCGGTGTGGACGCTCAGGGGGGGGAGGTTGATGACGGCGACCTGCGTGTCGGTGCCCCAGGTGGCGCCCCCATCGGTGGACTTATCTACATAAACTGTTCCGGTCCCGCCGGCCGTCACGTTGTAGTTCAGCCAGGCCACGTACACCGTCCCGTCGGCGGCGACCGTGGGGATGGGGATGTTGGCCATGTCGGTGCCGGGGGTGTCGGTGATGATGTTCTAGGTTGTGACGGGGTGCGGGGTGGGATAGGTCCACGTGGCGCCCTGGTCGGTCGAGGTGGCGAAGTAGATGTCGCTCTGGAAGCCCACGTTGAATCCCCTGTCCTTGATCCAGGAGATGTAGACGTTGCCGGCGCCGCTGCCCGTGGAGACCGTGTCGGAGGTGATCTGGCAGCGGTCGTTGAAGCGGTAGCTCGGGTCGGTGGCGGCGCCGGGGGCGGCGTCGTAGGAGACCTGAACCGGCGGGTTCCAGGCCTGCCCGTAGCTGCCGGTCGGCGACCTGGCCACGTACAGCCCGCTGTCAAACGACCACGTCTGCGTGGAGCCGGCGCCGATGAAGCCCGCGTAGACGTTCCCCGCGGAGTCGGCGGTGATCGTCGGGTCGAACACCCACGTCGTCACTGCCGGGGGCGCGGGCAGCGGGGGGACCGCCGTCGGGTGGGGAATCTGCGTGGTGGCCCACTTGCCGGCGGCGCCTTGCCGGGAGGCGATGCCCAGCCCGGCCGTTGCCCCGGGGTAGGGATCGTCGTTGTAGGCCATCACCAGGGTGCCCGCCTGCCCGGGGACCGTCGTCAGCGAGATCTCGTTCTGAACGAGCGAGTCGCCGTCGATGAGGGCGTCGCCCGCGGCCGGCGAGACCCCTGCAAGCGGGGTCGCGGCGGCAAGCAGACACGCCAGCCGCGCAAACACTCTTCGCGCATACTTGAGGGTCATCGTCTTACCTCCTCTTAGGGGTCTCCGCGTCTCTGTCCGTTAAGGAACGGACCGAAGCCGGGGCAAGGCACAGATACCTCGAGGCTCACCGCCGAAGCCGGGCGAAAATGTCCGACGCCCGCGTACCGAAGGAGCCCCAGCCGCTGAATATTATACCCGGAATCCGGTTTTTGACAAGCGCCAAAGCTGAACGGGCCGGGGGGGGTGCACCAGCGGATTGTGGCCCGGGCGCCCGCGCGCTGAGGCCCATTGTCGAGGGAACCTTGCCCCAACGTCGCAGCGTGCCCAGCTTGCCATTAGTAAAAGTCTTTACCTGTCCAATCACCCACCTTTGCGAAGATAAATGTTGTTGGCACAAAGGGTTGTGCAATTCGGGCCGAGACGTTGCCGGGTAAAAGACGTTAAGGGCCTCTTCGTCGTAAGTGCTTGTGCAGTCAACGCTATGGTGGTAAACGGCCCAATAGCGTTTACCGGTGGCCGGGCCCGGCGGCGTCTGCGGTAATTCTCTGGTGTAGAAACGGCTACGCGAATATTCGCGATCGCGCAGAAACATGGCGTCTCCCGCGGCGGGCCGTGGGCGGCCGTGCCGTCCTGCCGCATCGGGCGAATCGGCCCTCCCCCCATATACTACATTAGTGCCGTCAATCAGATAGTGTTGTAATCTCTGTTTTGGAGGGCGTTTAGGCAATGCGCCGAAACGGCGCTGCGCCCAGCCTGAAAGGCTCGAAGGCTGGAAGGTCAAACGGGGGTCCGCCGAATCCGGGGGCCCATTGGTGAACGGCGAAGCCCGGCGGCGAGAGCTTCCGGCGTTTCTTCGTAACTCCTTTTTTTCAAAGCGCTAGGGCGCCAGGAGGCGGGAGGCGTGGGCCGCGATGTCTGCTGCGGGGACCGCGACCCGCTGTCAAGCGCGTTGGGCGGGGGCCGGCGAGGCGTCGTTGCGGGCGGCTTCCCGTCGCTGCACGCCGGGCGGGTGGCGGTGCGGAGTGCCGGCCGGCTCGACCCGACCCGCGGAGACGGGCATTGTCTTCAGTGCTCATTGTTGAAGCTCCGCCGGGGATGAGCCGATGCAACACGTACGGCGTGTTTGCGTTCCCCATGCCAAAAGGGTCGGGCGGAGAAGCAGGCGGATCGAAGGCGCCATGCAGACCCGTGCGGCGCACGTACTGATCGTCGATAACCAGCGTTCGGTGTGCAGGCTGATCGCCAAGGAGCTGTCCGCGCAGGGCTTCCGCTGCGAGGTCGCGACCCAGGGCGAGACGGCCGCAAAGCAGCTTGCCGACGGCTCTTTCCAACTCCTCATCGCCGACATCGCCCTGCCGGGGGTGAGCGGCCTGGAACTCGTCGCTCACGCCCGCAGGCGTCTGCCCGAGTGCAAGGTGATCTTAATGGCAGGCGCGGGCAGGCGTGACCAGCTTGCCCAGGCCCTGATGCTGGGCGCGTGGGACTACGTGGAGAAGCCGATTGACGTGGATGAGCTGACGGGCCTGGCTGGCAAGGCCGTGGAGGGCGAAAGCGGAATTCCGGGGCCCCCGGCGCGGGCGGCCGAGGCCATGGAGCTCAGCGCGCAGGCGAGGCAGGCGTCCCTGGACAGCGTCCGCGCCCTCGTCCGCGCCGTCGAGGCCAAGGACCCGTACACCCGCCGGCACAGCGAGCAGGTGGCCCACTACGCCGTGCATCTGGCCCGGGCTCTCGGTCTGCCCGCCGAGCAGGTCGAGCGGATCGGCATCTCGTCGCTCCTGCACGACGTGGGCAAGATCGGCGTCCCCGACCACATCCTGACCAAGCCGGGCAAGTTGACGGATGAGGAGTTCGAGCACATCCGCCGGCACTCGGCCACCGGGGCGGAGATCGTGGCAAGCGTCACGCTGTTCAGTGAAGAAGCCCAACTGATCCGCCACCACCACGAACGCTGGGACGGGAACGGCTACCCGGACGGCCTGGCGGGCGAGGAGATCCCCCTGCCGTCACGGATCATCAACGTCGCCGACTCGATGGACGCCATGCTCATGACCCGAAGCTACAAGCCGAGCTACAGGGTGGAGAAGATGCTCGGAGAGCTCACCCGCTGCGCCGGCACCCAGTTCGACCCGCGGATCGCCGCCGCGGCCGTCCAGTGGTGCCAGGAGAGCCCCGAGAAGCTGATCCTGGCGAACCCGGTGGGCTCGCCGAACCGCCAAACAGCGGAGGTTGCTGCAAATGGGCCGTGAAATGCAGATGAACAGAAAAGCCGTGCACGTGTCGTCTTGACTGAGTGCTGAGCCGTCTTGGGAGAGGCACGAGATGAGGATCAGAACGAGACTGGCCATCGGTTTCCTGGTCGTTGTCGCCATGATAGCGCCGGCCACGTTCCTCTCTTTGCACGCATACCGCCAGGTACACGAAGAGTTCGAAGCATTGAAGGGCGACATCATTCCCGGCGCAATGGCCATGGCTGAGATGGAGCGTCTGGCGACTCAAGGACATCATCAGTTGATGGAGTACATGGTTCACGGGAAAGAGGAAGACAGAGAGCTTGCACAATCATTTGTGGAAGACCTCAAGAAGGCTGCACTGGAGCACCTGCGGCACGAGAGGCATATCGGGCCGCAAGAACAGCGCGCCGCCAAGGAATTAATGGCCAAAACAAAGGAGCTTAGTTCAGCAATCGCAGCGATCATGGACCTGAAAAGGCAGGGCGTGCCTGCTGATGAACTGTCAAGGAAGGAAGACGAAACGGTCCACCCGGCGGAGGCCACTCTGATGAAACAGGTCAGAGCACACAAAGCGGCCCACATGGTGGAATTGGCCGAAGCGGAGGAGGCAGTTCATAGAGCACATGTTGCCGGTGTCCGGGCTGTCGTAGCGGCAACTGTCTGCGCTGCGATCATCGCGCTGGCCGCGGCGTTTCTCACATCGAGGTCGATCGTAACACCACTTCGGGCCCTGCAAGAAGGCACCTGCGCAGTAGCAGCCGGCGACCTGGATTACAGAGTAGGCACGGCTCGAAAGGATGAAATCGGCGAGCTGAGCAGGGCCTTCGACCGGATGACGGAGGGGCTGTCAAAGACACTCGTTGCCAAGAGCGCCCTGGAGGAGGTCAACGCCGCCCTGAAGTCGGAGGTCGCGGAGCGCGAACGGGCCCAGGCGGCACTGCGTGAAAGCGAGGAGGGGCTCCGGATCACGCTGGCCAGCATCGGCGACGGGGTGATCGCGACCGACACGGACCGGCGCGTGACCCGGCTGAACAAGGTGGCCGAAGCCCTGACCGGCTGGGCGCACGAGCAGGCCGAGGGCATGCCCCTCGGCGAAGTGCTCGTCCTGGTCGACGAGCAGACCCGCGCTCCCCTTCGGAATCCGCTCGCAGAGGCGATCGCCACCGGGCGCGTTGTGGCAATGGCCAACCATGCCCTTCTGGTCAGCCGGGACGGAACGGAGCGGCCCATCGCCGACAGCGCTGCTCCCATCCGCGATGCCGCCGGGCGAGTGGTCGGAGGCGTGCTCGTTTTTCGCGACGTCAGCCAGCAGAGGCTCGCCCGCAAGGAAAAGGACCGGCTCCTGCACGACCTGGCTGAGCGGGTCAAGGAGATCAACTGCCTGTACGGCCTCGGCGAGATCGTCCAGCGGCCAGGCATCTCCCTCGACGGCATCCTGGCCGAAACCGTGCGGATGTTGCGCGCGGCGCTTTCGTGTCCCGAATCGGCGTGCGCGCGCATCTGCCACGACGGGCGGACGTTCGAGACGGACGACGAATCATGGGCAGCGGCCGGGGCCCGCCTGGCGGCTGACGTCGTGGCCCACGGCGAGAAGGTCGGTTGGGTCGGCGTCTGCTATCGCCAGCCGGGCCCGGAAGGAAGCGACAGCGCCTTTGTGGCCGAAGAGCGGGCCCTGCTCAAAGCCGTGGCTGAGCGGCTGGGCAAAACCATCGAGCGCAAACAGGCTGAGGACAGGCTCCGGGAGAGCGAGGGCAAGTACAGGACGCTCCTTGAGAACCTCCCCCAGAGGATCTTCGCCAAGGACAGGGATTCGATCTATGTTTCCTGCAATGAGAACTTCGCGCGGGTCTTGGGCATCGCGCCCGAGCAGTTCGCCGGAAAAACGGATTACGACTTCTTCGCCAAGGCACTGGCCGAAAAGTATCGCGCGGACGACAGGCGGGTCATGGAGTCCGGCCAGACGGAGACCATAGAGGAGGTGTTCATGGAGGACGGGCGGGAGGTGATGGTACAGACGGTCAAGACGCCCATCAGAGACGTTACGGGCAACACGGTCGGCATCCTGGGCATCTTCTGGGACATCACCGACCGCAAGAGGTACGAAGAGCAGCTCGCCCACCTGGCGTCTCACGATCCATTGACCGGCCTGCCTAACCGGCGGGCGTTCGAGGAGGCGGTGGCGCGGGCCGTGACCCGCGCGCGTCGCGGCACGCTGAGTACCGTGATGCTTCTCGATGTGGACTACTTCAAGCAGGTCAACGACACCCTCGGTCACCCGGCCGGCGACGACGTGCTCGCGCGGATCGGCCTGTTGGCCCGGCAGTGCCTCCGGGCCGAGGACATCTTTGCACGACTGGGCGGGGACGAATTCGGCGGCCTCCTGGAGGGGGTCTCGATGCGGGAAGCGCAGGCGACCGCGGAGCGGATCCGCCGAGCGGCGGAAAGCTCGTCGGTCGCCTCCAGTCCCTCAGCCGGCCGGACGCTCAGCATAGGCCTGGTCGAGATCGGCGGCCGGCAGGACGTACGAACGCTG
>CAZNSB010000267.1:0-6775 GCA_964575155.1 uncultured Planctomycetaceae bacterium
TCATTACTTCGGCCGGCGTGACGGCCTCGCCCAGCATCGCCGCCAGCGTCGGGTTCCTCGCTCCCCCGCCGCAGAGGATGACCTGCTCCGGCGCCGTGGGCAGGAAGCGGCCGTACGCCCTGGCGATGCTCCGCGCCGTCAGGGCCGTGGCCGTGACCACGAGATCGGCCGGAGAGATCCGCGCGCGCCGCGACCGCGCCCACAGCGCGTCGACGAAGCTCTCGCCGAACAGCTCCGGGCCGGTGGACTTGGGCGGACGCCGGCGAAAGAACGGGTGCTTCATCAACTCACCCAGCAGGGCCTCATCAACCTGCCCGGCCGCGGCCATTCGCCCGTCGCGATCGAAGTGCCGCCGGCCCGAGCTGATCCGCCGGACGACGCCGTCGATGATCACGTTGCCCGGCCCCGTGTCGAAGGCGATCACCCGGTCGACGCCGGCGCCGGCGGGCAGGAAGCTGACATTGGCGATGCCGCCCATGTTCTGCACCGCCCGGTTGATCCGGGCATGGGCGAACAGGATGAAGTCCGCCCGCGGCACCAGCGGGGCGCCCTCGCCCCCGGCGGCGATGTCGCGCGGGCGGAAGTCGGCGACGGTGGTGATGCCGGTCCGCTCGGCGATTATCGAGGGCTCGCCGATCTGAAGCGTGGATCGGACCGCCCGCCCGGCAAAGCGCCGGGGGTCGGGCTGGTGACAGACCGTCTGCCCGTGCGAGCCGATCAGGTCGATCGTGCTCAGCTCGATCCCCAGCTTCTTGGCGAGCCTGGCCACGGCCGCCGCGAACACCTCGCCCAGGACGAAGTGGAAGTGGCAGAGCTCGTCCACCCGGGCGGTCTCCGGGCGGAAGAGGCTGAAGATCCGCTCCCGGAGGGCTCCCGGGTACGCGAACGTCTCAAACCCGAGCAGTTTCACGCCGGCCGGGGCGATGTCCACCACGGCCGCGTCCACGCCGTCGGCGCTCGTCCCGCTCATCAGCCCGGCCACGCGCAGCGAGCGTTTCGAAGCCAGCTCGGCGAGGATGGCCTTCGGCTTGGGCATTGCGGTCACCGGCACTCTCGGATGGTTTCCAGCATGGTCTCGACCTCGCCGCCAACAGAATACCCGGATTGCCCGGCGATGCTACCCTTTCGCCGGCGCCGGCGGCTGCGGTTACAATGCTCCCGGCCGAGGCACCGAGGAGCCCAAACGTGACCACCGACACGTCACAGCGGCTGCGAGCGATCCGGGCGGCGCTGCCGCGCTGGTATCGCCGGCACCGGCGCGACCTGCCCTGGCGCAGGAGCCCCGACGCCTACGCCGTCTGGGTCTCCGAGGTCATGCTCCAGCAGACCCGCGTCGCCACGGTCCAGGCCTACTTTCCCCGGTTCATGCGCCGCTTCGGCGACGTGGGCGCGCTGGCGCGGGCCCGGCTGGGGTCGGTGCTGAAGGCCTGGGAGGGGCTGGGCTACTACGGGCGGGCGCGGAACCTGCACCGCGCGGCGAGGAGCGTCGTCCGCGATTACGGCGGGAAGATCCCCGCAACGGCCGCCGAGCTGCGGAGGCTGCCCGGCGTCGGGCCCTACACCGCCGGGGCCATCGCCAGCATCGCCTTCGGCGCCGACGAGTGCGTCCTCGACGGCAACGTCACCCGCGTCCTCTGCCGGACGCTCGCCGTCGGCGGCGATCCGACCGCGGCCGGGACCCGGCGGAGGCTCTGGTCGCTGGCGCGGGAGCTGCTGCCGGCGGGCCGGGCCGGGCTCTTCAACCAGGCGCTGATGGACCTGGGGGCGACCGTGTGCACGCCGAGGGCGCCGCGGTGTGCGGCGTGCCCGCTGGGGGGGGCCTGCCTGGCGCGGGCGCGGGACCGTCAGGAGGAGCTTCCCCGCAGGCGGCCCCGCGGGCCGCTGCCGCACCAGACCGTCGTTGCCGGCGTGATATGGAAGGGCGGGCGGGTCCTGATCGGCCGCCGGCGCCCGGAGGGGCTGCTCGGCGGAATGTGGGAGTTCCCCGGCGGAAAGGTCGAGCCCGGCGAGTCCCTCCAGGCGGCCTTGCGGCGGGAGCTGGCCGAGGAGGTCGGCGTCCGCGTGCGAGTCCGCCGGCCGGTGATCGCCGTCCGCCACGCCTACACCCATTTCCGCATCACGCTGCACGCCTTCGAGTGCCGGTGGCTCTCCGGGCGGGCGAGGCCGCTGGGCTGCGACGCCGTCAAGTGGGTCCGCCCGGACCAGCTCGACCGCCACGCCTTCCCCGCCGCCAACCAGAAAGTCATCGCGGCCCTGCGCGAGCGCCCCTAGACGCCTGATTCTCGGACAAGGGCTTCGGCGCGGTCCAGCCGGAGCTCGATCGACGAGAAGAGGTTCTTGGCTTCCTTTTCGGCACGGCGGCGTGCCTGGGCAAGGTAGGCCTCCTCGGTCTCGACTCCGATGCTGTTCCGATCGCAGCGCATGGCCGCAATCGAAGTCGTTCCGGTGCCCAGGAAGGGGTCAAGGACCGTATCGCCAACGAACGAGAACATCCTTACCAATCTATATGCGAGCTCCAGAGGGAACGGGGCGGGGTGCTTTTTCGTTGAAGCCCCCGACATGTTCCAGAACTGCCGGAACCATGCGTCATACTCTTTTTTCGTGAACTTGCTCAGCTCGCGCTGCTCCTGTGTGGGCTTGCGATACCCCCCCGGCTTCCGCTGCATCAGAATGAACTCGATGTCGTTCTTGATGATCGCGTTCGGCTCATACGGTTTCCCAAGGAACTTGCCCCCGTTGTTCACTTCGTAGTTCGCATTGGCAATCTTGTGCCAGATGATCGGGTTGAGGTTGTCGAAGCCAAGTTTTCTGCACGAGACGCAGATGTCGGCGTGCAAGGGCACGACGACATGCCTGCCATGCCTTCGCCGGGACAGGCAAACGTCGCCGACCACACAGACCAATCGCCCTCCCGATACGCCGTCCACAGGTCAACCGCGCTGCCTATGGCCTCCTCGGTTCGATTGTTGAAGTTGTTCCCGAATGAAGGCCCGACCTGCGATTTCGCCTCGATCGCGGCCAGGAGGTGTCCATTGACCACGACCAGCATGTCCCATTCCTTCGTCGGCCGGAAAAAGCCGGGAAGCTCGATCTTCGTCTTCCGGAAGATCGCGGCTTCCGGGGCGCCGGCGTTGCGGATCAACCCTGCGAAAAGGCCGATGAAGCCGTCCATCTGGGCCCCGCTGGTAACCGCGCCGCGTCGAGTGTATCCGTGGTCGGGCTCATGGGACGCCCCAGGATAGGGCATCAGACCGGGACCGTCAATGTATCCAACGTCCAAGACCTCTCAGCGTGCGGCGGGCACGGCGGGCGGGAGGCTGCGATGATTCGCCCGTGGAAGAACCTGGCGGCGGCGGCGTCGCTGGCGGCGTGCCTTTCCGGCTGCCGGCGGGCGCCGGAGCCGGCGCAAACGGACGGCGAGCAGGCAGGGACCGCGCTGGCCACCATGCCGGACGTGCCCGGAGCGGCCGACGAGAAGCCCGCCGCCGCCGACGTCCTCGTCAAGGACGACACCGTCCTGAAGCGATTCCACAAGCCCACCTACGTGCAGGACGTGAAGGTCCCCGCCGGCACGCTCCGAGGCCTGTGCTACGTCCGCACCGCCCGGCGCCGGCGAAAGCCGCTGCCCAGGTCCCACCCCGTCGACATCGCCAAGGGACCCATGGCCATCAAGGACCCGAAGGAAGGCGAGATCGAGTTCTTCTCGAAGGTCCGGCCGAGGCGGCCGGTGTATCTCGGCCACCACGAGAGGACGCGCCGCATCGGCGTCGTCGGGGCCGCCCTGTTCATCCCCGGCATCAAGAAGGGCCTGCGAAAGCCCATGCACTGGCGGAGCGTCTTCAACACCTTCAACGGCCGCCTGTCCAGCTTCGAAGGCGGGCCGTACGACAGCTCGACCCTCAAGTTCACGCCCCTGAAGGACCGGCTGATCTTCCGGCTGTACGACCCGTTCCCGGCCACCTTCGTCCTGACCGACCTGAGCACCGGCGAGGTCGTCTGCCAACAGCCCATGGGCGGGTACGGCATCCAGCGCCGGCACCCCGTCGGCAGCGGGGCCGAGGCCGGCTACCTCTACGCCGATATCGGGCACAACGCTTCCCACAACGCCCCCTACACGCAGTCGCCCCGCTTGAAGAAGCTGCACAACGTCTACAAGCTCACCTCCAAACGGCAGCCGTGGATCGAAGGCTATGCCATCACCGTGGACAACCCCTACGTGGTGGTGACCTCCCGCCACGGCGGCGGGGGCTTCCAGATCGCAGGCATCCCCGTGGGGAAGTGGACCCTCCACGTGTGGCACCCCAGGCTCCAGCCGCTCGCCAGGACCCACGAGTTCGAGATCCGAGAGGACGACATCACCGAGATCCCCATCCCTTTCAAGCCGCCGCCGGGCTGGGAGGAATGACCGCTGCCGGCGGAGACGGCGGGGGCGGGCTCGCCGGGAGCCGAGGAAGGAGCGATCATGTCCGCACACTGGATTGCGGGCTCGGCAGTTGCACTGCTGCTTCCCGCCGGCGCCCTGAGGGGCCCGGGCGCCAGAAGAACACAGGTGGCGGGCGGCCTGTAGCGCCCCCTCAGTGGACTCTGGATCGCCTCTTCAGGCAGGGCCTACTCGCGGCGCCGCACGGCGGCGTGGCGGACGGCGATATGGGCGTCCCGCTCGGCGCGGGCCTTCTGGGCGGGCGTGAGCCTTCCCCACCATCGGAGCAGGCAGACGGCCGCCTTGCGCTCGGTCCAGTGCTCCGAGACCAGCATCTCCTCCGCCGTGGGCAAGGCGGCCTCGCCCAGACGGAACATCTGCCAGAAGGCCTCCTGGGCGACCTTTCTCGGCCGGCCCTCGCGGAGGCACTGCCGCAGCTCGGGCAGGAACCCGGCGCCGCGGGAGCGGGCGAGTTGGCGGACGGCGGCGGCGCGGACGCTCGGCGGGCCGAAGCGGAGGGCGTCGTCGGCCGAGGCCTCACCGGCGGCGATCCGGACCTGCCCCAGTGCCCAGGCCACGGCGGGCCGGCCGGTCACGTCGGGGCGGGCCTGTCGGGCCCACTCAGCCAACTGCCGGGGGCACTCCCGCACCAGCGCCCGCGAGACCATCCGCGACCACTTCCGCTCCCGGTACCCGTTGAGCAGCTCGTCGAGGAGAACCTTGAACGCGCCGGGGTGCTTCTCGTGGGCCAGGGCCAGGGCCGCCGTGGCCCGCTGGTCGGGCGAGCCGGTCCCCATCAGGTCCTCCAGCGCCTTCCGCCCCGCCGCACCGTGCCTGAGGACCACGTGGCCTGCCATTCGGCGGCTGTTGGCGGGAACGTCCCTTCCGAAGCCGCCCATACAGACTTCGATCGGCAGGACGAGCCCGTCGCGCACGGCGATCCACCACGCCCACCCGCTGCATCGCCTGAGGTCCGCATCGCCCAGGGCCTCGGCCACCAGGTCCGGGGCATGGTCCGGCCGGAGCTTGCACAGCGCCGCCAGCGCCTGGTGGCGGAACCCGGACCCGGGCGTGCGGAAGACGCGCGCCAGGCAGCCGTAGACCTCGTCGTCGCCCTCGGCGTGGGCGAGGGCCTGGATGGCCCAGTATTGCCGCTCGGGCTCGCCCTCCCGAACGATGCCCAACAGCTCGTCGCGGACGCCGGAGATCCGGAGGATCTTCCCGGTCCGCAGGATGGCTTTGCGCGTTCGCCAGTCCCCGGCATAGAGAACCCGGAGGACGGGCCGCACGGCTCGGGGGTCGCCGATTCGGCACAGCGCCCGGGCCGCCGCCTCTCGCACGACGTCCCGCGGATCACCGAGCGCCTCGCACAGGGGGTCGACCGCCCGGACACCGATCTCGGCCAGGAGGGCGACGGTCTGCTCGCCCTGCTTGCCCCCCCCGGCCAGCTCGTCGAGCAGGCGCTGCACCGCTGCCGAGAAGTCCTCCGGCAGTTGCTCGTCCTTAAAGGACCTGGCGACCACGTTCAGCTCCTTTCGCAGGGCGGCGCGCCCGCGGTGGAGGCGTCCGCGCACGGCCGTTTCCGTCACCCCGAGGAAGCCGGCGATGTCGGCGTACGACAGCCCGTCCACGTAGAACAGGCTGACGGCCTCGCGGCTCTTCTCGCTGAGCCGCCCCAGCGCATGGCGAACGAGCTGCCGCTGCTCAGCCTCTTCGGCCGAGCGGTCCGGCGGCGGGGCCGGGCACGCCGCGTCGGCCCTTCGGCTCAGCTCGCCCGCCAGCGAGCGGACCCGCTCAAGCTCCCGCAGCGCCCGATGCGCCGTGTGCCGGACGATCCCGTGCAGCCAGCCGGGGAACCGAGCCGGCTCCTTCAGCTTGCCCAGGTCGCGGAACGCGCACAGAAACGCCTCCTGCACCACGTCGCGGGCCAGCTCGAAGTCCGCCAGCATGCCGATGGCCACGCCGTAGGCGCGGTCCTGGTACCGCCGGACCAGCCAGGCGAACGCCTCGCCGTGCCCGGCGAGGGCTTCGCCCACGAGCGCCTCGTCGGTTCGGTGGTCCATCGCGACGGGCCCAGGAAGAAAATAAAGGCCCGGGCGAGGCCGGACTCGAACCGGCGACCTCCCGCCGAAGCAGGTGCTCTTTCCGCTGAGCTGCCCGGCCCGGGCCTTACCCATTATGTGCACCTGGGGCGGAACAGGCTCACGGGGATTCTGAGAAAAAATCCGTCGGTCGGCGCCCGGCGGAGGGCGTCCGTGCCGCCGGGGAAAAATCGTTTCATTCCGTTCGGGACAGTTGGGTTATGTTTGTGGCCTCGCGCTGTGTCCGAGATGGGCTTCCGGATCGACAAGGAGA
>CAZNSB010000267.1:6785-7348 GCA_964575155.1 uncultured Planctomycetaceae bacterium
CGACAACAGCGCACGCGGAGGGGGCATTACCTGAAACGCCCGGGCCGCGGAGATGGTTCCGAGGAACACGGCGGCCTCTTTCACAAAGAGCCCTCACACCGGCGGGCGCGGCCGTGATATCCTTACGGGCCTGTTGGACGCGAAGCGGCCTGCTGCACCCGGAAGGAGACACGGATGAGCGAGCAGCGCACCATCATCGGGCCGGACCTGCCGAACATCCCCTGGGAGGACCGCCCCGCCGGCTGCGCGGAGGTGGCCTGGCGGTACAGCGGCAACCCCGTCGTCCCGCGCGACGCGATCCCGTCCTCCAACAGCATCTTCAACAGCGCCGTGGTGGGTTTCGAGGCCGGCTTTGCCGGGGTTTTCCGCTGCGACGACAAGTGCCGGCTGTGCCGCCTGCACGCCGGGCGAAGCGCCGACGGGTTCGACTGGCAGATCGACCACCGGCCCATCCGCTTCCTCTGCGAGGCCGAAGGGGTCGGGCGGTTCGAGTACGGCTACGACCCCCGCGTCTGCCGCATCGACGACCGCTACTACGTCACCTGGTGCAACGGCTACCACGG
>CAZNSB010000268.1:0-7318 GCA_964575155.1 uncultured Planctomycetaceae bacterium
CGGCCAATGCGCTGTCCCCCCATATATTACATTAGTGCCGTCAATCGTCCCCGCCTCTGGCGGTGCCATGGCGGCCGCTTTTCGCCGCCATGTTGGCCCCCATGAATCCGCCCCCAATGGCCAAGCTTGCAGAAAGCATCCCCAGAGGTTAATGTAACTCCTCGGCGGCCGACCCCGGCGGGCTGCTGGACCTGGCCGGCTGGCGGAGATGCCGGAGGGCGCCGATTGGCGCGAGGGGCGGATCGACGCGGCGGCGTGGCGTGAGGCCCTGACGCAGCCGCAGGATGAGGCGATCGTCCGGAAGCTGCGGCTGTGGACCAGCCGCGGCCGGCCGCTGGGCAGTGATCGCTTCGTGGCGAAGCTGGAGCGGCTGCTGGGCCGGCGGCTCCGCCCGCTACCGGTGGGCCGACCCAGGAACAAACCACATGCGAAGCACAAAAAATAGGGCGCGTCCCCTATTATCCCTGAGACCGTGATATGGCGGTCACTCAGAGCCTATTAGGAGCGGAGGCCAATGCGGGTGTCACATGCTCTGGTCCTGAGTATCTCACTGCTCGGCGCGTGCGGATGTCGGCGCGAGCGTAGTACTGCCGAGTACACGCCACTTCATTTGGCGGCTTGGCGAGGCGATGTAACTCGGGCTCGCGAGATGATAGCTCGGGGAGCAGATGTGCAGGTGAAGGACAGCAGGGGTTGGACGCCCTTGGACTATGCGGCCTGCGCCGGAGATGTGGAGGTAGCCTCCCTTCTTGTTGAGGCCGGCGCCGACCCAAGTGGCTCGATCGTTCTGGGAGCTTCCAGTGGATCCGTCGAGCTGGTCACGTATCTGCTGTCCAAGGGTTCAGGCCTGCCCCCGGAGGCATTGGTACAAGCAGCCAAGCACGGGCGCACCGCCGTGTGCGAGCTGCTCATAGGGAAGGGCATCGACCCGAACGCACGAGACGCGTATGGGGATTGTGCCCTGCATTGGGCAGCGAAGTTTGGGCGCACAGATACGGTGACGCTTCTTGTGCGAAAGGGCGCAGACCCTACCGCGCGCGACAAGCATGGACACACCCCCATCGATCACGCGAAACGCAACGGCTTTGCCGAGATAGTCCAATTCCTCGATCAGGCCGACTGAGTCCGCGCAATAACGAAAGCGAATTCACATCGTAAGTGCAACGGGACGTCGCCAGAACACCTCGGCGGCAGTCCGGCCTACCGGCTGGCGTAGTGCCGCTGCGGGCTGCCTACCTGGTGGGCGCCAGTCGGCGGGGCAGATACCATAGTTCGCTTCGATTGATGCAGCTCGGCGCCTGGACGCTGAAAGGCTTTGCGTGATCAAGAGGACGCTCAGAGCGGCTGTACTCGGGGCCTCGCTGTCTTGCGTGCCCGCACATGCGGCAGAGCCCCTGCCGCTCTTTCCTGGGGCGGAAGGCTTCGGGGCCGAGGGCCGTCCCAGCGGGACAACCTCCGGCCGCGAACAACCGGGGACGCGCCCTATTTTTCGTGCTTCGCATGTGGTTTGTTCCTGGGTCGGCCTACCGGTAGCGGGCGGAGGCGGCGGCCCAGCAGCCGCTCCAGCTTCGCCACGAACCGATCACTGCCCGGCGGGTCGTTGAGACGGGCATCCCTCCGGCCGGGATCGTTGACCACCTCGATGTAGGATTCGCGCGAGCAACGGAGTTGCTCGCCCTGCCGGGCTGGAATCCGCCCGGGAGAGGGCGCATCGGTGATGTGCGGATCGTCAGGGGCCGAGGGCGGCCCATTTGCGCCAGCCGATGCAACTGTTGGTGGCGTATTTCCTCAGGGGCCGCTTCTGGAGGGCGCAGCTTCCCTGGGCCATCTGATCGGCCTCGGCGGCCTGCTGGAGTTGGTCCAATGTCCGGGGGCCGATCCAGAACTGGCAGGTCGCGCAATTCTTCCACTGCCTGGCGTTGAACCTGCACATACCCGGCCTCCTTACTGGGCCAGAAGAATGCCCCAAACCCGGTGAGCCGGCCGGCGAACCGGGCTTCGTCCGGCGTCGCCCGCCATGGGTTAAACCCCCCGGGGTCCGCCCCGGGCCGGTGGCGGTTTTTTTACAGGAGCCCGGCCCGTGCCGGGGGGGGCCCTCGCGTCGGGCGGGGCTACTTGTAGAAGGCCGGCTCGGCCCAGGTGCCCCAGATGGACGTGCCGTGCGTATTCCGCCGCTCGTCATGGCATCGCGTCAGGAAGCGGATCTCCTTGGCACCGGCCAGGCCCTCCACCACCAGCAGCCGGGGCGGGTCGGTGAAGCCGACCCCCCCGCTGTGGGCCCGCAGCCGGCCGTCCACGTACACCTCAAAGTACAGCGTCGGGATTTCGCGGCTCTCCGACGGCAGCGTCGAGGCCGTCAGCCAGCCGATCTCCACGGCAAAGGAGCGGAAGGGTTGGCCCTCGAGGCCGTACGTGACCTCATATCCGGGCTGGAGGCAGAAGCCCTTCTGGAACTGCTTCCGGAAGCGGCCCCAGCCGTGGACGGTTATCCGCCCGACCTTCAGCCCGCCGCGCGCGGGGCCGGGGTTCTTCTTCGAATAGAAGCTGAACCGGTGCCGCTTGAGATCGAGCTTTCGTCCGCCCACCGCGCAGGACTTCAGCAGCTTGGCGTCCATCGACTCCATGGGCACGGCTTTCCCGGGCGGTCGTGACTTCGGGGGCAGGAAGCCCGGCATGACGTGGACCACGAGCCGCCGATGGTGCTCGGCGCCGCCGCTTTCGCTGAGGAGCAGGCTGACCTCGTGCCTGGCGCGGCCTCGGCCGGGTGGGGAGAGCTTCACGCGGATCGGGCACTGCCGCCCGGGAGGCAGCTTCCCGGCGGCCGGCTCGGCCCGAGCCCAGCCGGCCGAGAGGACGGCCTGCCAGTCCAGCTCCCTGGCCGAGGTGTTTTGCAGCCTGAAGACCAGCTCCCCGCTGGTGTTGCAGAGGACATTGGCCACTTGGGCCGCGCCGCCCAGCCGCATGACCGGCATGACGCGGGCGGTGACGGGCACGGACTCGGTCCGCCCCGTCTTGGCGTCGGTGAGGGTCAGCGCGCCGGTGACCGGCTCGCCGGGCTCGAGGGCGGAGGTATCCACAAGGACGGGCACCTGCCCGGCGACCCCGCGGACCTCGCCTGCGAGCCGCCGGGGCAGAAGCCAGGGGCGATCCGACGAGAGCTTCCATGCCCGCGCCCCGGCCGTCCAGTTTCGAAGCGTGACCTTCAACTCCGTCTGTCCCCGGGCCGGGGCCTCCAACTCCAGCTTGCTGGCGGCGAGGTCCACGCCGAGATGGCGGGCGACCTTGGCGGCCGCCTGATAAAGCTCGCGTGAGCGACCCTGCCAGCCGGCGTTGTACTCCTCGATCTTGGCGTGGGGGGTGAAGGCGGGCGCGAAGATCGTGTCGTGGATGCGGCGGTCGAGGAAGGCGGCGATGCGGTTCGGCAGGCCCGTCTCGGCGATCTTCTCCAGGGCCTGCTCGATGAAGATGCGGGCCTCGGTCTCCTGCACGCCCTCTCGGAAGACCTCGAAGCGGACGGAGCTCTCGGCGCCTCCGGGCCCGGGCCAGAAGACCGCCAGCAGCGGCATGCCGCAGTAGGGGGTCCGCGGGAAGTCGTGCAGCCAGGTGCCGTCCCAGTAGTCTGCGCCGGCGCGGCCGACGCCGGGCGCGCCGGCCGCCAGGGCCCGCTCGATCCCCACCCGATACGCGAACGGCGAGGAGGTCCCCCAGCAGACGGCGATGCCGTTCCAGTGGCGGGGCAGCCACAGGTTGACCCGATCCGGGGCGGTCTTCCAGCCCTTGCGGCTGGTGGGGGTCAAGTATTGATACGGGACTCGGACGGTGGCGGTGAAGGTGTAGTTCTGATTGGGGCTGACGCGGTGGCTGTAGCGGACCCAGGTGACGTCGGGGGCGAACTCCTTCAGGAGCTTGACCAGGGTGGGGTCGTTGACGCCGTCGCCATGGAGGCCCCAGTGCAGGCTGTCGCCCAGGCCGCGGGCCTGCATGTGCCTGTGGATGCCGGTGGCCAGCAGCCGCCAGAACCGCCGCCGCCTCTCCTGCGGGGCGTCCTTGCCGATCTTGACCAGCTCGCGCTTCCCGGTGGCTTCGTCGGTGATGTACACGGCGACGATCTGCCGGTCGGAGTGGTCCACGACGAAGGCGATGCACCGCACCCGGCCCCAGTGCCTGCGGGCGAAGTCCAGGTAGCGGTCGAGGGCGCTGAAGTCGAGCTTCAGCTCGCCGCCGGCCGTGCGGAGAATGCGGACGGGCGAATCCGTGCTGTTGCCGAACTCGGTCTTGATGATCACCGGCACCATGAGGAAGTCGTTGCCCACCTTGGCCAGCATCTGGTAGCTCGGCGTCATCAGCCGGAAGTGCTCCTCCGACCACAGCGAGACCTTGTAGCGGCGGGCCACGGCGTAAGGCGACTGCTCCAGGGCGACGATCGTCCTGAAGTCCGCCGGGTCGGGCAGCGACCAGTCCGCCACCTCGAGTTCCAGCGGCAGCTTGACAGGCTTCTGCCCGTCGATGCGGACGGTGATGGTGGCGGCGTACTTTCCTGGGGCGGGCAGGTCGCGCGGCACGGTGACGGAGATCCACGCGGGCTGGCAGGTGTCGGCGGGGATACTGGCGGGCGGGGTGGGGCGGAGGTGGTCGAAGAACTGGATGCGCTTCAGCTCCCGCTGGCGGAGGGCGTGGCGGCGATTCTCCGTCTGCTCGTCCTTGCCCCGGCGCATGATCCCTTCAAGCCTGCTGTGACGGTCGAGGATGATGGAGTACTCGCTGGAGTACCACATGAATCCCGGCCTGGCCTCGCCGCCGCCGCCCTTGCCCCGCCCGAGGATGGGCAGTTCCCAGGCCGGGTGCCCCGCCACGTACAGCACCTCTGCCGCGGAGGCCGGCAGGGAGGCCTTGCCCGGGCCGTCAAAGTCGCTGACGCTGACCTTCAGGCCGGTGAGCTCGCGGTCGGTGCCGACGACGACCTGGGCGGCGCAGGTGCCGTTTCGGGCTGCCACGATCCGCGCCCGGCGGGGCAGGTCCCCCGGCGGGTGAAACTCCGGACTGAAGAGCCTGTGGTGGATGTCCTCGACCCAGACCTGCACCCCGGGCGGGCGCTTCAGCGCCGAGGGCACGTCCTTCCCGGCCGCCCGGAGCGACACCTTCAGCAGCCAGCAGTGCTTCCACGACCCGCTGCCGCCCCACGAGACCCGCCAGATCAGCGCCACCGGCCCCAGTTGGCTGGAGCGGAGCTCCAGGGCGAGGACGTTGCCGCCCTTTCTGATCTGCGAGGCGGGGATCTTCACCTCCAGCACGCGGTCGCGCAGCCGGACGATCCGGTCCCAGCCCTTGCGGTTGACGAAGCCGTCCTTGAGGCCCATACCCAGGCTGCGGGTCCCCACGTAGGGCCCGCCGGGGGCGTCGACCTTCGCCAGCTCCTCCCAGCCCTGCGACCGGGCGAAGACGCCCAGGTCGTTCATGACATAGACGCCGTTGCCGACCAGACAGCGCGGCTTGCGCTTCTGGCCGGGGATACCCTTGGGGTGCTCGTCGTCCAGCAGGTAGTAGGCCTCGGGCGGGTACGGGCGGGCGGGCGTATCCGGGGCGAGCTTGCCGGCGGGCAGGTGCCCGCGGGCGATCTCCTTGCCGTTGAGGAACGCCCGGATGCCGCCGCGATAGACCAGGCGCAGGTGCAGGTTGCCGGCCTGACGGGGATCGGGAATGTCAAAGCGGGCGCGAAAACACACCGGGTGGACCTGGAAGAGGTGCTCCGTGTACCCGTCGGCCCTGAAGTCCTTGCCCATCTTGAAGGGCTTCTGGTAGCGTCCCCAGTCGCTGTCGTCGAAGCCCGGCTTCATCCAGTCGGGCGGCGGGGGAGTGGACTTCACCTTCGGGTCGTTGAAGTAGTAGGTGTGGTAGGTCAGCCCCTTCCGCCAGTCGTCGCCCTCCCTGCCTTCCTTGCGGAGCTTCCGGACGTGCCTGTCTCGGAGCGACTTGAAGGGTTTTTCCCCGAGCACCTTCTCGGCGCTCTGTTTCATCAGCTCGTACGAGAGCTTGGCGGGATGACCCTGGAGGTGGTACCGCCAGTAGGCCGACTCATCGAGGATCAGCGTGCCGGTCTCAGCCTTGTCGGGGGGGGAGGCCTCGGCCCGCCCCGGCGCCGGCCGGTGCAGCATGCATGCCACCAGCGCGGCAGCGACCACAACGAGCCCTCCCGGACTCCGTGCCTTCTGATTCGAACGGTCTTTTTCCATTGCACGGATCCCTTTCTCACCGATAGCGGAGAGGCCACACGTTGCTGCCCGAGCCATTGTGCGTCGCCGCGACTTGAACCCGACCTCCACGGGGCGGTTCCGAACGGCTTCAGGGACGCGCTTGGAGCCCTTCAGGAAATGCCCTTATCCTTCCGATAATGTGATCGTGACCGTCTTGCACCAAGCCTTTTTCCAAACCTGACTTGGAGATCGCAGCATGGCAGACAAGAAGGCCGACCTGGCCGGCCCCGGCATCGGCGACTATGACGAACTGGCGAAGGCCCTCCCGCAGGACTACAGCTCCCTGCTTGGCCCGAAGGAAACGCAGCAGGCCATCCACGCCGTCAAGGGCTATATCGAGGAGAACCTCTGCAAGGAGCTCAACCTGATGATGGTCACGGTGCCCCTGATCGTGGACGTCGAGAGCGGCATCAACGACTACCTCGACCGCGACGGCTCCCGCACCCCCATCGGGTTCCACATCTCCAACGACCGCGAGAAGAACCCCGTCGACGCCGAAATCGTCCAGGCCGCCACCAAGTGGAAGCGCATGGCGCTGAAGCAGTTCGGCATGAAGGTCGGCGAAGGGCTGAACACCGACATGCGGGCCATCAGAAAGGACTACTTCCTCGATCACGACCACAGCGCCTACGTGGACCAGTGGGACTGGGAGCTGGCCATCTCGCCCGAGCAGCGAAACCTCCAGTTCCTCAGGGAGGTCGTCGAGAAGATCTGGAAGGTCATCAAGGGCGCCGAGACGCACGTCCAGGAGCTCTTCCCGCAACTGAAGACGGACAAGTACCCCGACCTCCCGGAGAAGCTGACGTTCATCCACGCCGAGGAGATCCTCGCCAGGTACCACGAGCTGCCGCGCAAGCAGCGCGAAACGGCGATCATCCAGGAGCACCCGGCGGTCTTCATCATCGGCATCGGGTGGGTGCTCGAGGACGGCTACCCGCACGAGATGCGGGCGGCGGACTACGACGACTGGGCGACGGAGACGACCTCGGCCGCCGGCCGGCCGATGCACGGGCTCAACGGCGACATCCTCGTCTGGAACCCGGTGACGAAGCGCCGCCACGAGCTGA
>CAZNSB010000269.1:0-7317 GCA_964575155.1 uncultured Planctomycetaceae bacterium
GGTCTGGACCTGACCCCGCGCAGCATGAAGGGGTGGAAGAACCCCTACGTCCACCTGCTCATGCCGCGGACCGGGGGGTCGGTCATCTGCGTGGAGGGGACGTCCACCCCCTTCACCTGGCGGGTCATGTGCGACCGGGCGATCCACGTCGGCATGAACGGGCTGGGGCGGGTGGGCGCCGACTACTTCGACCGGACGTGGATGGACGGCTTCCGCGGAGGAGAGTGGCTGCTGGTGGGGCGGTGCTGCGTGCAGACCCTCTGGCCGGGAAAGGCCGGCGTCGAGACCGGCGCCCGGAACGAGGCCATGCTCGAAGGCATCCAGGAGGCCGAGGCCAGGATCTTCCTCGAACAGGCCCTCGACCGCACGACGGCGCCGGCGTCCGGGCGGAGCTTCCTGCCGGAGGCGCTGGCCGCCGAGGCGCAGGAGGTCCTGGACGCCCACTTCCGCGGCACGCTGCACATCGCCGCGGGGGGCATCGACTACGCCACGATGGACGACCACGTCGGGTGGCAGGAGCGCTCTCGCCGGCTGTACGCCACGGCGGCGAAGGTCGCGGAGGTCGTCGGCCTGGACGTGGACACCACCCGGATCGGCGGGCGGGTGGTCAAGACCTACACCCGGGGCCGGCAGCGCGCCGGCTATACCCGCAAGGGCGTGGACCTGCCCGCCCTCGGCCGGCGCACCGTCGCCGTCAAGCTCCGCAACTGGACCGGAAAGCCGCGGAAATGGGCGGCCTCGGCCTCCCGGCCCTGGATCAGGCCCGCCCGCCCCCAGGGCAGCGCCACCGGGCACGAGCCCTTGGAGATCGTCCTGGACGCCGCCGCCCTGACCGCCGGGTCGGTCGCCACCGGCACGCTGACGGTCACGGACGTCGCCTCGGGCGCCGCCTACCCCGTCGAGATCACCGCCCGCGTCGGCAAGGCCATGGAGCTGCGGATCGGCCAGCCCGTCTTCAACGTCCGCCCCGGCGCGAGCGAGGCCCGGAAGTACCTGCTGGTGAACCACTCGGCGGCGCCGCAGCCGTGGCGCATCGAGCCGGGGGAGGCGTGGATGACGGTCCGGCCGGCCTCCGGCACGCTGGCGGCGGGGGCGTCGCAGCTCGTCGAGATCGCCGCCCGCCCGCCGGAGCAGACCGACGCGGTCCACAGGACCGCGCTGGAGCTGATCGCGGCCGGCGGGGCGGTCAAGGAGCGGTACGAGCTGATCACCTACGTGATCCCCGCCCACCGCCGGCCGGCCCTGCCCGCCGGGCGGACCGTCTGGCTGGACGAGGTCAGCCGGAAGGACCGCCTCAAGCGGCACGTCGACGCCGGGTACGACACCGCCGGGGGGGAGAAGAACCCCTGGTGGGCCCGCGGGATCTACTTCCACCGCGTCCGCCCCTTCGGCGAGAACCTCAACAACCCCCGGCGCTGCGCGCCCGAGGCCTACCACAAGTACCCCTACACGATGCGCGGGAAGACCTACCAGCGCGGGCTGTGGGTCTTTCCCCGCCACGAGAGCGTCTACCGCGTGGACGGGGCGGGGCTGGCGGCCTTCGCCGCCGAGGTGGGGTTCTTCGACGGCTTCGGCAGGCACGCCATGGCCAGCCTGTCGGCGCGGGTGAGCTTCGAGGTGTACGTGGACGGGCGCCTGCGGACCCAGAGCGGGCTGATGCGCTTCGGGGACGCCCCCCGGCTGCTGGTGGTCACCGGCCTGGACAGCGCCAAGGAGATCAAGCTGGTGACCCGCCGGGACAACCTCGCCAACGACCGCCGCTGCCTCGTCACCTGGGGCGAGGCGAGGTTCTACAAGAAGTAGGAAACCCGGAGCGGGCGCGGTCGTCTCGGCGACGCATGCGGCCCGGCACACGTTGTGGACCACTCGAGGAGAGGCCTGTGAGCGAAGAGACGTTCGAGCTTCCGCTGCGGATCGAGGCCGGCGGACGCGCGCTGGAGATCGACCGGGACGGGACGTTTTCCTACACGGGGGGGGGGGGAAGACCGGGTGGCGGCACCTGGGCTTCGAGGCCCTCGTCGAGGGCCGGCGCCGGCGTGGCCGGCCGGCGGGCGTGGAAGGCCCCGACGGCGCGTGGGCGCTTCGGCTGGACTATGCGCCGGCGGCGCTGTCCGAGCGGGTGACGCTTCGGCTGACCGGCGAGCCGGCGGCCCTGGCGGTCGAGCGCGTCCTCACCAACGCCGGCCACTCGGACGTCGAGATCGGCGAGGTCCGCACGACCTTCGCCCGCGACCGCAGCGGGGTCCTGCTGGACGGGCACGGCCCGCCCGGCGTGCGCCTCGTCCACGTCAGCAACCTGCGGGAGTCGGCGCGGCGGGCCGGGCACCGCGTGGGGCCGCTGCTCTGCCCCCTGCCCGAGCAGGCCCGCCTCATCGGCGACTCCGAGGGACACCCCTTCTGCGCCATCGCCTTCTGCGACGCCGGGCGCTCGAACTTCCTGCTCGAGGCGGCGACCCAGCAGGACGTCTTCACCCAGATGTGGCTGCTCCGCGCGCAGTACGACCCGCGGTGGACGCACTCGGTCTTCGCCGAGTACGCCGCCATCGCCCGCGACGGCCGTTGCCAGCCGGTCAGGCTGGCGCCGGGCGAGTCGCGCCGGCTCAGCGGGCTGTTCTACCAGATCAAGGCCGGCTGCGACGTGCAGGAGATCTACGACGACTACCTCGCCGAGCTGGGCCGGGCCTGCGACTTCAACGGCAAACGGTCGAGCCTCCTCGCCTGCGCGTTCTACTGCACCTGGAACTACGGCTTTCAGCACGACATCAGCGAGGACATCCTCCGCGCCCAGGCCGATCTGATCGCCCGCCGGCTGGGCGGGGTGAAGCACTTCCTCATCGACGACGGATACCAGCTCGCCGGCAACCGGCCCACCTACGACTGCGGGAAGTTCTACCCCGACCCGTCCGCCAACGTGGACCGAGCGAAGTTTCCCCACGGCATGCGGGCCGTCTCGGACTCACTCCGCGCCCACGGCCTGAGGCCGGCGATCTGGTGGTCGCCGGCCATGGGGCGAGACAACGAGCTCGTCCGCGAGCACCCCGACTGGCTCTGCCTCGACGAGGACGGGAACGACTGGTCGATGGACTCGGGCCCGGAGCGGAAGGCGGCCCTGGACTTCTCCGTCCGGGCGGTCCGCGAGTTCATCGAGGGCGTGCTGGAGACGATCTTCGGCGACTGGGGCTTCGAGGGGATGAAGCTGGACTTCTGCACGTACCCCTTCGACTGCAAGGACCTCCGCTTCCGCGGCGGCGAGGGGGTGAGATGGTGGTACTGGTTCCTGGAGGCGATCGCCAGGCGCATACCCCCCGGCGGCATCTTCCAGCTCTGCGGCTCGGCGCCCTACGGCAACCCCTTCATGGCCCGCCACGTCGACCACCACCGCGTCGGCGGCGACATCGGAAAGGGCGAGTGGCACCGCCACAAGGCCGTCAGCCGATCGCCCCTGCCCCTGCTCGCCGTGCCCGGAAGGGCCACCATGCTCATGGACGTGGACTCCGCCGGCATCTGCGAGGAGATGTCCGACGACGAGAACCTCCACCGGCTGAACTTCTGCCACATCACCTCCGGCGCCCTGAACATCGGCGGGGACCTGACGAAGCTCACCGAGACGCAGCTCGGCTGGTTGAAGCGCATCACGGATCACTGCGACAGGGGTTACAAGGTCCACTGCCCCGACCGCCGGGCGTTCGCCGGAGAGCCCCTGCCGGAGGTCCTCTACGTGGACTATCCCCCTTCCAGCCCCACCGCCGCCGCCGGCGTGAGGAAGGAGGTCGCCTTCTTCAACTGGGACGACGAGCCGAAGACGCTCGGCTATTCGCTGGGTCGGCTGGGCATCTCCGAGGCCGACGCCGTCACCGACTTCTGGACCGGCGAGCCGGTCGCCGCGACGGACGGGCAGCTCGTCGTCAGCCTCCGCCGCCGCGCGTCCAGGCTCCTTCGGGTACAATGAGTCGCCGGGCCCGGCCGGCCGGGAACGAAACAAAAAGGACGTCGCGGTGAGGCATTGGATGTTCACATGGGTGCTGCTGGCCGGGGCCGGGGCGCAGGCGGGCACCGGCGAAGGCGCGGGGCTGATCCTCGACGAGCGCTGCTACGCGCGGTCGTACTACCAGTTCGACTGGGACCGGATTTCCCCCGGGCCGCTGAAGAGGCCCTCCGAGCAGTTCATCGACAAGGGCGAGCTTCGGGGCCTGGAGCGGATGACGAAGGCCCGGCTGGCGTACCGGAAGATCGACTGGGGCAGGGAGGACTGGCGCGACCACGCGGTGATCCGCTTCGTCTGCCCCAACGCGGGCATCCAGCCCGCGCCCGCGGCCGAGCGATTCATGAACGCCCCGCCCCCGCCGGGCGGGTGGAGGAAACCCGACTTCGACGACGACTCCTGGCCGCGGGACCGGAAGCCCTTCCTCGTCGGCCGGCCCATCGTGGGCTTCGGGGTGCAGAACTTCGGCGTCCGGGCGTGCTTCCACCGCTTCGCCTTCCACGTGCCCGACCCCCAGGCCGCCGGCGAGCTGACGCTCGCGCTGAGCTACCGCGGGGGGGTGCGCGTCTTCGTCAACGGGGCCGATCTCGCCCGCGGGCACCTGCCTACCCGCGGGAGGCAGGCAGGTTTGCCCGACGGCGAGATCGCCGAGGACGCCCACGGGCAGGACTACCCCCTCGCCGCCTACCTCCGCGTCGGCGAGGAGATCGGCCAGAGGACGCGCCTGCGCCTGGAGGGCTTCCTGAAGACGAAGCGCGGGCGCTGGCCCGCCCAGGAGATGCTCATCCCCGAGCTGTTCGGAAAGTTCGAGCACATGCCCCACCCGCACGACCGGCCGGAAGTGGCCGTCTGCCACCGCGGCACCACCTCCGTGACGCGGAAGACGTGGGACCGCGTGCAGAAGCTCCGCGACCGTCTGCTGGAAAACGTGAAGGTCCCCGCCGCCCTGCTGCGGGCCGGCGAGAACGTCCTGGCCGTCGAGGTCCGCGCCAGCCGGTTCCACCCGATCGTCCTCCGCAACTGGCTGGGGTGGGGCAACTACTCGTGGGCGCACGCCCAGGTCAACTGGCTTTCGCTGCGGTCCGCGGGCGGCAAGGTGCCGACGATGCTGCGTCGGCCGGCGGGGGTGCAGGTGTGGGTCCCCGACATCCACCACCGCCTCCACGACACGGAATGGGGTCCCCGCGCCGGCCGGGGGCAGGCCGTCCGCTTCGTCGCGGCGGGCAACGGCACGTACTCGGCACAGATCGCCGTGGGAACCGAGCGGGCGCTGAAGGGCCTGAAGCTCGCCGCCGGCGAGCTGGCGCGAGCGGGCGGGGGCGGCTGCCTTCCGCGCGGGGCGCTGCGGGCGTTTTTCCTCCGGCCCCGGCCGCTGAGCGAGCTGTCCGCCCTGTGCGGCGGACGGAGCAAGACGCTGAGCGACCCGCTGGCGGGGGGGCTGCGGTCGCTGCGGAAGCACGGCCTGATGGACGTGGACCCGCTGACCAGCCGCCAGCGCCTCGCCGCCCTGGAAGAGGTCCGTTTCTTCGACCACATAGCGGCGGACGGGCCGACGGACGTGCCGGCCAACCGCTGTCAGGGCGTCTGGCTGTACCTGGACGTCCCCGCCGACGCCAGGGCGGGCAAATACACGGGCCACGTCACGGTCCGCGCCGACGGGATGGCCCCGGTCGCCGTGGGCGTCGAGGCCGAGGTCGTGGGGTGGCGCCTGCCGCCCCCGCGGGACTTCCGCACCGTCATGGCGCTGGAGCAGAGCCCCTACGGCGTGGCCAAGCAGTACGGCGTGAGGTGCTGGTCGGAGGAGCACTTCAGGCTGCTGGAGCCGTCGCTGGGGCTTCTGGGGCGGGCGGGGAACAAGTGGCTGTTCGTGCCGGTGCTGCGGTTCACCGAGTTCGGCAACCGCGGGGACTCGCCGGTCCGATGGGTCCGGCGGCGTGGCGGCACGTTGGGGTACGATTACGGCCGGCTGGACCGGTACCTGAACATGGTCGTGAAGCACTGGGGCGTGCCCGAGGTCATCAGCTTCGTGGTCATGCACGGGAACCCGTCCAACCCGCCGGAGGTCTCCGTCCTGAACGAGGCGACCGGGCGGATCGAGCCGCTCAAGGTCGCCGGGGGCGAGCTGGGCGAGGCCGGGCGGCGGGAGATCTGGGGCGACTTCGCCATCCGCCTCTACACGCACATGAAGTCCAAGGGCCTGGCCGGGTCCATGTTCTGGGGCTACGCCTGGGACAGCGAGGGCGACCCCACGCTGAAGTACCTGCTCGAGGAGTTCACCCCCGGCGTCCACTGGTCCATGGGCGGGCACGCCCTGCGGACGCACCCGAAGTTCTACCGGGCGTTCTCCTGGATCTACAAGGTCCACAGCTCCATGTCGCTGATGGCCAACTGCCTGGGGTGGAAAAACCCCAAGCTGGAGTTCCAGAACCCCCGCGGCGGGGGGAGCGTGCTCTGCCTGCCGGGCAACGACCCGCCGCTGGGCTTCCGCCTGGGGGTCGACCGGGCCCTCACCGTCGGCACCCGCGGGCTGGGACGCGTCGGGGCCGACTACTGGCAACAAAGCTACTTCGACGGCACCCGCGGCGGGGAGGTCTACCTCCAGCCGGGAATGAACACCCACGTGCTCTTCTGGCCCGGCCCGCGCGGCGCCGAGAGCAGCGCCCGCTTCGAGGCCCTGTGCGAGGGCCTCCAGGAGAACGAGGCCAGGATCTTCATCGAGCAGATGCTCACCCGCAAGGCGCTCCCGGAGGCCCAGGCGGAGCGCGCCTCGAAGGTGATCCTCGACCACCTCGCCGCCACGTCGTTCATTCCCGCCGGGGTGACGGCCACGCGGTTCTTCGAGTACGCCGCCGGCTCCTGGCAAGAGCGGTCGCGCCGGCTGTATCGGTGTGCCGCCGAGGTCGCCCGGACGGTCGGGCTGGACGCGGACGCCGCCGAGATCGTCGCGGACGTGCCCGCCCGGTCGCGGCGGGAGCTGACGGTCAGGCTGCGAAACTGGACGGACAGGCCCCGCCGGTGGCGGGCCGACGCCGACGCGAAATGGCTCAGGCCCGCGAAGGCCGCCGGCTCCGTGGTCAGATCAGAGGACCTGACGCTTCTCGTCGACGCCGCCGCCCTCGCCCCCGGCGAGACCGCCACGGCGGCGCTGCGGATCACCGACGTCGCCGGCGGGCGGACCTGCACCGTCGCCGTCACCGCCCACGTCAGCGAGGTCCTCGACGTCTCCCTCGCCCGGGTGGTCTTCAACGTCCCCGTGGGCAAGTCCGACGCCAGGGGGCTGACCCTCTTCAACACCTCGGGTGAGCCCCTGAAGTGGCGGGCGGCGGCGTCCGAGC
>CAZNSB010000270.1:0-5927 GCA_964575155.1 uncultured Planctomycetaceae bacterium
TCGTCGGCAAGTACGACAAGGTCCACGCCGACTTCGAGGTGGTCAACACGCTGGGGCGGGCCCACCGCGTCTTCGAAACGCCCTACGCCCCCATCGGCGTGCTGATCTGCGCCGACCGGCAGTACCCCGAGGCGGCGCGGTCGGTGGCGCTGGCCGGGGCGCGGGTGCTGATCGTGAACTCCTACGGCATGTGGGGCGAGGGCGCCAACGAGCGCTTCATCCGCCAGCGGGCGTACGAGAACGGCCTGTTCCTGCTGTTCTGCCACCCGGGCGAGACGGTCCTGGTCAGCCCGGAGGGGCGGACCATCGCCGCCACCTGCTCCTGGGAGCACGTGATCGTCCGCCGGATCGACCCGAACGAGGCCGTCGGGCGGGGCGTCTTCGGCAGCCCCCAAATGGCCAGGACCTACCTGCTCCGCCCCGACCACCCCGCCTACGCCCGCCGCCGGGCGGAGAAGCGCAAGAGGAAACAGTAGAAGCTGTTTCAGAACCCATGTCTCGGGTGGCACTGGTTGCCTGCAACCAGTGTAGCTCCTTTTCGGAACACGGCTTGCAAGCAAGCCGTGCCACACGAGGGTATGGTCTGGGGGTTCTGAAACAGCTTCTACGCACTCGGCATTGGGCACTCGGCATCAGCGCCGTCGGGGGCATCCCCACGTTCGCCTGCGGCCCACCTCCAGGCCGCAAGGCGCGCGACACAGTGGCAGCCCCGGGCGTCGGCCCGGGGAATGCTTAACCCGCGTTGCCCTGCTACGCCCTGCGGCGTTTTCTGGCCAGCGCCATGGCTCCGAGGGCCAAGAAAGCTGCCGAGCAGGGCTCGGGGACGTAAATGTACGCCGCGCCGCAGTTATCTTTATCTGCGCCGTCCCAGGTCGGGGCCCCCACGATGGCGTAGTTGCCGGAGATCGAGACGGAGAATTCGTAGCCGAATTGGTCGCCCGGCCCGGCGTCGGAGGCGGTCAGCTTCTGCGTCTCGGTCGTGGTAGTCCAAGACCCGACGGGCTTTTCGAAGATGTACGCCGAGCCGGAAACGGCTCCGTGGTCGTCATCGCCTGATGCTCCGACCAGAACGGTGTCGCCATGGACCGAGACGGCACAGCCGAAAGCGTCCTCGGTGGCGCCGTCCGAGGCCGTCAGCTCCGCGGTCTCGGTCGTGGTAGTCCAAGACCCGAGGGGCTTTTCGAAGATGTACGTCGAGCCAGGTCCAAGTATGGGTGCGCCCACGGCGACCGTGTCCCCGCTGATGGACACGGACCAGCCGAAACCCGCCAGGGGTGCATCGAAGGCGGTCAGCTTAGCCGTCTCGGTCGTGGTCGTCCAGGACCCGACGGGCTTGGCGAAGATGTAGGCCGAGCCGCGCAACAGGTCATGGTACGGTGTCCCCACGATGGCGGTGTCCCCGCTGATGGACACCGACAAGCCGAAGCGGTCCCAGGAGACGGCGTCGGAGGCGGTCAGCATGGCGGTCTCCGTCGCACCGACCCAGCCCCCGACCGGTTTCTCGAAGATGTACGCCGCGCCGGTGTGGGAAGCACGTCCAAGCGCCCCCACGATGGCGGTGTCGCCGCTGATGGACACCGACCAGCCGAAGTAGTCCCCGGTGACGGCGCCGGAGGCGGCCAGCTTGGCGGTCTCCGTCGCATCGGCCCAGCCGCCGACCGGTTTCTCGAAGATGTACGCCGCGCCGGCGCCGGTAGCACGTTCCGACGCCCCCACGATGACGGTGTCCCCGCTGATGGACACCGAAGAGGCGAACTCGTCGTCCGCGGCGGCGTCCGAAGCGGTCAGCTTGGCTACCTGGCTCCAGGAACTCCCACTGCGCTGGAAGATGTATGCCGAGCCCTGCGAGGAGCCGGTCCCGTACGCTCCCGCGATGGCGTAGTCGCCGTCGATCGACACTGCATCCCCAAACAAGTCACCCTCGGCGCCGTCGGAGGCGGTGATCCTCTGCTGCTCGCTCCAGTCAGCCAGTGCGGGGACGCCCGCAGCAAGGACCGAAACACAAAGCACCCACGCAGCAACCTTCTTGTCGTCCATCATTCGCTCCTTTGGCATTCCACGCCGCACACCATGCACGGCGAATCGTTCCCATCAAGGCTGACGAAACAGGCCTGCCTGCCGAAGCCTCGGCGAAGGCGGGCGAGCACCCTGTCCCTCAGCGCACGACGTCACCGCTGAGCCATTGAGCGGAACGAACCTCCGAGGGCGTGAACGAAAGGATGCCCCTCACAACGCGACATGCTAGACCGAATGCCCCGTTCTGTCAATCGGGCGATCACCTGAGTGGGCCCGTTTTTCTTCCCGGCCGGGGCCGGGGGTGGTTGGGGCACAGTCTCCACGGGTGGGGGATACTACCCTTCGGCCCCGACGCTGCGGCTGTGCGCGCGAGGCGATAAACCTGCGCAACTCCTTGGAAACAAAAGACATCCGTCGGTGCTCCCGGGCGCCTGTGCCGGTGTGAGGACGCCGTGGCACGGCCGTTGCTAACAGTGGGGCGTGTAAGGTCAACAACGAAACCCCAAGGAAAAGGAGAAAGGCAATGACCCGCACGAAGAAGACAGCCATGATCGGAGCCGTTCTGCTGGGGACGCTGATGGTGACGGGGACCAACGTGATGGCCCAGCCCCACTGGCGTCACCGCCCCCGGCATCACAGGCCTCACCGGCCGCACTGGTCGCGCATCGTCGGCGGAATCCTCAGGCAAATGCCGCAGAAGCACTACGTGCCCGGACACTACGTCGTTGAATACCAGCGGGTGCTGGTCATGCCCGGACACTACGAGACGCAGACCCGCCGCCTGCTCGTCGAGCCGGCCCACTTCGAGACCAAGATCGTCCCGGCCGTCACCCAGACGATCACCAAGCCCGACGGCAGCACGGAAGTCGTGACCGTGCAGCCGGCACGGACGGCCCAGGTGTGGGTGCCCGATCGGTACGAGACGCAGACGGCGAAGGTCTGGGTCCCCGCCCGCTACCAGACCCGCGCCATCCGGCGCTTCGTCCCCGGCCACTGGACCTACTGACCGCCAGCGCGATCACCAAACGCAGGCCCATAAGACCAGGGCCGAACGGACCAACCGTTCGGCCCTGGTTCTTAATTGGGGACGGGCCCTGCCCCCACGCTGCCCGCCACCTACCTGATCCGCCCGGACCACCCTGCCTACGCCCGGCGGCGGGTAGAGAAGCGGGGAAAAAGGGAAAAGGCATTCGGTATGGACGCCGCCCTTGACCGTGCCGCCGGCGGAGGTATGATGGGCAGGGCTGGGACGCAGGTGGTCAGATCATGCCGACGCTTCAACAGCTTTCCGGGACGGACGGGCCTCGGCGCCTTCGCACGGCCGGGGCCGACGCGGTGGGGCTGATCCTGCTGATCGACGCGGCGCTGTCGTTGGCGCCGGGGCACTGCTCGATCGGGCCGGTGTTCTTTCATCTGCCGGCGTGGGTGCCGGCGGGGCGCCTCTGGCCGGCGGTCTTCGGGGCGGGGATTCTGCTGCGTTTTCGGCCGGTGATCGCGGCCGCCATCGCGGTGGCGTTATGGAACGCGCTGGACTACGCGGTGCTGGTGGAGGCCGGGGCGATCCGCGGCCTTCCCTTTTGCTTTTCCGCGATCATTGCGCTGGGGATGATGCCTGCCCTCCGGCAGCGGCGGGTGGCCCGCCCGGCGGCGGTGGGGTGCGCGGCGGGAGGGCTTCTGCTGGCGCACCTTTTCACGTTCGGGTGCACGGACTACCGTCGCCCGGCCGACGGCATCGTCGTCTTCGGCGCGAGGGTCTACGCCGACGGCACGCCTTCGGAGGCCCTCGCCGACCGGGTGCGGACGGGGATCGACTTGTACCAACAGGGCTACGCCGGGAAGCTGATCTTTTCCGGCGGCGGGGCCGAGCCGCAGGCGATGAAGCGGATGGCCCTCGCGGCCGGCGTGCCGGAAGAGGCCATTGTCCTGGACGATCGGGGCCTCAACACGGCGGCGACGGTGCGGAACCTCCGCGGGCGGTTCGCCCGGGTGCTCGCGGTGAGCCACTACTACCACAATGCCCGGATCAAGCTGACGGGGCGGCGCTTCGGCGTCGAGTGCGCGACCGTGCCGGCGAAGATGACCCGCCGGCTGGCGGCGGAGCCCCGGTACATCGCCCGCGAGTGCGCCGCCTTCGCCGCCTACTACCTTCGGCTGCGGTAGCATTTTCGCCGCGCCCGGCGGGCACGGCGAGGGTTCAAACGGGAGAACAGGGCGCCGACGAGGCGCCTTCCCCGCTCAACGGAAACTGAGAAGGAGAGCGTCATGAAGAAGCTGCTGCTGCTGATCGCGATCGTCGCCGCCGTGGCCCTGACACCCGTCATGGGGCAATTCGAGAGGGCCGCGGACCTGGCCAAGAAGGCCGTCAAGAAGGCCAACGAGGACGCCGCCAAGAAGACGGAGAAGGTCGAGGCCAAGGACAAGTACTGGGTCGAGCCCATGAAGAAGGTGCACGCCAAGTTCAAAGGCGAAAAGAGCACCTTCGCCCACTTCGGAGACTCCATCACCATCTCCATGGCCTTCTGGGCGTCCATGAAGTGGTCGCACAAGAACATGGACAAGCCGACCCAGGCGGCCTTCGACCTGGTCAAGGCCTACATGAAGGACGACTGCTGGCACAAGTGGAAGGGCTCCAAGTACGGCAACACCGGCATGATGAAGATGAGCTGGTGCGACGCCAACGCGGAGAAGTGGCTGAAGAGCCTCAACCCGGAGGTGGTGCTGATCATGTTCGGCACGAACGACCTGGGCGGGGTGAAGGTCCCCGACTACGAGAGGCAGACCCGCCAGGCGGTCCAGAAGTGCCTGGACAACGGCTCGGTCGTGATCCTGTCCACCATCCCGCCCCGCCACGGCGCCGACGCCAAGGTCAAGCAGTTCGTCGAGGTCACCCGCAAGGTCGCCAAGGAGCTGAAGGTCCCCCTGAGCGACTACTACCAGGCCTGCATGGACCGCCGCCCGGAGGACTGGTCCGGGCGCCACCCCAAGTTCAAGGAGGTCCCCGGCGGGACCTACGAGGTGCCCACCCTCATCAGCCGGGACGGCGTCCACCCGTCCAACCCCAAGAAGTGGCGCGGCGACTACTCCGAGGAAGGGCTCAAGAACAACGGCTTCGTCCTGCGGAACTACGTGGTGCTTCATTCCTACGCGGAGGTCCTCCGCGAGGTGATCCAGCCCAAGGTCAAGCCCCCCCCGAAGAAGTCGAAGTAGCGCCCCGGCGGCGGGCGCCGCGGCGCCGCGGTGGACGGGCAGGTTGGGCGTCTTGCCGGCCTGGTCCGGCGTCAGGGGCTTGGCCCCCGGAAGCAGGATGCGCTTGCGTGCCCGGCGGGCCCGCTGGCGGGTCTCTTCCACAGAACCGCTCACGGCGGTTGCCTTTGCCCGAGCCGGCGATTAGGATACGCACGCCCCGTGTAGAGGTCCGCAGCATGTAACGCCGTTGCGGGAGACCCGAGGCCGGCGCCGGCAGCCCGCCGGGCCGCCAAGACGGATCGAGTTCGCCGCATGAGCCCACAAGCGCGCCGCTGGCTGGAAAAAGTGCAGGTGCAGGTGGCCGCCGTTGCCGCCCTGGCCCTGGCCTGGTTCGTCGCCTGGCCACTCCTCAGGCCGCCGGACCCCCACGACGCCCTCGCCTTCCTCCCGGGCGGGGACCTTCCCCGGCTGGCCGTCTTCGCCGGCGTCGTCTGGGCCCTTTCCGCCGGCTGCGCCGTGCTGACGCTGACGGCCAGGACAGAGGGGGCGCTGCTGGCGGCGCTGGTGGGGGCGGCCGGACTGGCACTCCGCAGCGGGGTCATGCGCACGCTGCTCCAGAAATCGGAGACGCACCTGCACAGGACCTTCGGCCTGCTGGCGGCCGAGACGATCGCCATGGGGGCGGTGCTGGTGGGGGCCCTGCTGGTCATCGCGGGGGTGCGGGC
>CAZNSB010000270.1:5937-7275 GCA_964575155.1 uncultured Planctomycetaceae bacterium
CGGCAGAGTAGCTCGCCAGCGGGAATTCCTGCGGGCGGTGGCGGGGCGGCTCGTGCCGCAATGGCTCTGGTCCGACCCGCCTTCGGCGCCCGGCGGGGACCCGCCGGCCGGGCGGCGGCGCGGGGGCGCGGCCAATTGGGCCGGGAGCCTCGTCGTGGAACTCGCCGTCGCCGTCATCGCCCTCGTGCTGAGCTTCCGCAGCACCGAGACCGGGCAGATCGCCTTCGCCCTGGCGGGGAGCTTCTTCGCCGGGGCCTTCGTGGCCCACCAGACCTTCCCCGTCCGATCCTCGCTGCCGTTCTGGGTGGCGCCGCTGTTGCTGGGGGTGGCCATCCTGGCCTTCGGGGGCGGCGTGACCGAGGGCGGGGGTCCGGCCTGGCACCAGGCCTTGATGGTCTCCCGGACCCACGAGATCCCCCTGCGGGCGGCGCTGCCGGTCCAGTGGCTGGCGCTGGGCTGCGGCGGGGCCGTCGCCGGAATGTGGGTCAGCCAGAGAGTCCGGGACTCGGATCGGGGCGAACCCCACTAGCCCGCCGAACCGGGCAATGAAAGGAAAGCATGAACGCCGGGCCCCGGCCGCCAGACGCCCGGCAACGGGAGAAGGCAAACATGCCTGATACGGTCATCGCCGCACAGATGTACACGCTTCGGAAGTTCACCCAGACCCCTGCCGACATCGCCAAGACGCTGGCGAAGGTCCGGGCCCTCGGGTACGAGGCGATTCAGATCTCGGCCTTCGGCCCGTGCGAGCCGGCGGAGATCGCCCGGATGGCGCAGGACAACGCCTTGACGGTCGCCTCGACCCACACCCCCTGGCAGCGATTCGTCGAGGAGATCGAGAAGGTCATCGAGGAGCACCAGATGTGGGGCTGCAAGCACCCGGCGATCGGGGGCATGCCCAAGGAATACCGCAGCCCCGGCGGGATCGTGAAGTTCGCAGCCCTGGCCGAGGACGTCGGGCGGAAGCTGGCCGACGCCGGCATGGACTTCTCCTACCACCACCACAACTTCGAGCTCCAGCAGACCGGCGGGAAGACCTGGCTGGCGCTGCTGTACGAAAAGTCCGACCCGCGATACCTCCAGGCCGAGATCGACACCTACTGGATCCAGGCCGGCGGGGGCGACCCCGCCGCCTGGATCGCCAAGGTCGCCGGGCGCTGCCCCGTCATCCACCTCAAGGACATGACCATGGGTCCGGACGGCCAGCGCATGGCCGAGGTCGGCGCCGGCAACCTCAACTGGCCGGCCATCCTCGCCGCCGCCAGCGACGCCGCCGTCGAGTGGTACTGCGTCGAGCAGGACGAATGCTACGACCGCGACCCCTTCGAGAGCCTGAAG
>CAZNSB010000271.1:0-7272 GCA_964575155.1 uncultured Planctomycetaceae bacterium
CGCCTTCCGGGCCCCCCATCGGGCGGAACTGGCCGGGGCCACCGTCCTGCTGATCGACGACGTCATGACCACCGGCGCCACCGCCAACGAGGCCGCCCGCACCCTCCTGGCCGGCGGGGCCGAACGCGTCCTCCTCGCCGTCCTCGCCCGGGCCGAGCCCCCCACCGCCTACTCCCGGCAGCTCGCGGAAAACGCCTGAGCGCGCCGCCGCCCTTGCCGCCGGTCGAGAGCGTCTGTACAAGATACGCTGCATGCCGAACGCGGACGAACAAGTCGAGGCCGGCCCGCCGGCGCGCCCCCGGCGAGCGTGGGAGACGACCGCCGTCGCCGCCCTGGTCACCCTGGCCGCCGTCGCCGCCTGCAACAAGGTCTGGAACTACGACGTCTTCTGGCACCTCCGCGCCGGGCGGTGGATGCTCGACCACGGGCGGGTGCTCCGCACCGACCCCTTTGCCGTCCCCGATCCCGGCGCCCCGCCGGGCGAGTGGGTCAACGTCCATTGGGGCTTCCAGCTCCTGGCGGCGGGGATTCACCGGCTGGGGGGCTTCGCCGGCCTGGTGGCGCTGAAGATGGCCGTCTTCGCCGGCGTGCTGGCGGTGCTTTCGGTGTGGCTTCGTCGGCGGGTGGGCCCGGCCTGCCTGATGGGGGTCGGGCTGTGGGTCATCCTGGCCGCCGAGCAGCGAATCCGCGTCCGCCCCGAGATCTTCACCCTGCTGTTCCTCGCCGGCACCATCGTCCTGATCGAGTCGGTCCGGGCGGGGGCCTCGCCGCGGCGGCTGTGGTGGCTGGTGCCGGTCCAACTGGCCTGGGTGAACATGCACGGGCTGCACGTCCTCGGGCTGCTGCTGTCCTGGACGGCGGTGGGCGGGGCGTTTCTGGACCGGGCCCTCGGCCGATCGGTCGCCGGCCGGCTGGCCGGGGCCAAGGCGGTCCTCCCGGTGATCGCCGCCACGGGGGCGTGCCTGGTGAGCCCCTGGCCGATCGCCGCCGCCGCCCACCCCCTGCTGCTTCTTCAGCGCCTCCTCGGCAGCGGGCGGATGTACAGCTTCGGCGTCCAGGAACTCTGCCCCACCTGGCGGGTCAACCCCCTGGCCAACACCCAACTGCTCCTGGCGGCGGTGTTGGCGCTGGCCCTGCTGGAGGTCCTCCGGATGCGTCGCAAGGCCGTGCCCCTGGCGCACGCCGCCTGGTTCGTCCTCTTCGGGGCCCTGGGCCTGACCGCCATTCGCAACGTGGTCTTCTTCGTCCTCCCCGCCGGGTTTCTGCTGGCCCTCCACGGGGGAGGATGGATTCGGGCGGAGCTTTCCCGGCGGCGTCGGGTGTGGCGGAAGCTCTCCGCGCCGGCGGGCGGGGTGGCCCTGGCGGCGGTGTTGGCCGCCGCCGCCGGGTTCGCCACCGAGGCCCTCTTCCGATTCCAGAAGCGCCCGGAGAACCGTTTCGGCTTCGGCCTGGCCGAGGGCGTCCATCCGATCGGCCTGGCCCGGTGGGTGGCGGCATGTCCCGGCGAGGGGGACGTCCTGGCGGTGGCGTGGGGGCAGGGAAGCAGCTTCCTCTGGTACGCGCCGGGGCGGAAGGTATGGATGGACGGTCGGCTGGAGGTGCACTCGGCGGCGCGGTTCGAGGGGATGTACGAGATTCGCACGAAGATGCTCTCGCCGCGCCAGGCGGGCGACGCCGCCGAGATGCCGCTGCCGCCGTCGGTCCGCTTCGTGGTGGTGCCCTCCGACGACCCGCGGCGAATGAAGGCGCTCAGCGCCTGCCCGCGGCGATTCCAGCCGGTCTACGTCGACCTCGCCGGCGTCTGCTTCCTCCGCAGGTGCCTGCCCGGCGAGCAGGTCACCTGGGAGGCCCCCGTGCCGATGCCGGCGGGCAACCTCCCGGCCCTGGACGGCCGCCTGCCCGCCCGCCCCGACGCTACGCTGCTCGGCGGGGCGAGACGCCGGCGGTGGTTCCGGCGGAACGTCCCGGCGGCGCACTTCCGGCTGGGCAGCACGCTGTTCACCCTGGGCATGAACGAGCCGGCCATCCGCCATCTGACCGTGGCCGAACGCCTGGGGCTGACCGGGCTGGTCCCGCGCGTCCGCATGCTCGCCCAGGCCCACCAGCGCCACAGCCGCTATCGACCCATCGAGCCGGAAGGCAACCTCCCCGTCGATCCAAACCTCGCCCGCGCCCTGGCCCTGTACGCGAAGGTGGACCTGTCCGATCTCCGCGAGAAGGAGCGCCAGGACCTGGCCCTGCTGCGGATCCACGCGTTGGTCGCCGCCCGGCAGATCGACGCCGCCCACCGTGCGATGCGGGAATACCTCCCCGCCCTGGGCATCCCCCGCAAATGGGCCCCCGGCGAGGAGATCGTCAAGCTCCGCGACGAGATCGCCCGCGCCTTCCACCTGGCCGAAACGACCGCGGGCAAGCTGGACCTGACGGGCCTGCCCCCGGCCGACCGCGCACGGGTCTTCCTCCGAAAGGACTTGGGGCTGATCGACCGGGCCCTCGCCGAGCTGGCCGGGGCGGGCGCGCTTCCTCGCCGCGGCCGCCTGCTGCTCGGCGACCTGCGCCTGCGGAAGGGCTCCCCGGCGGCGGCGCGGGCGGAGTATGCCAAGGCCCCCGACGGGGGCGAGGGAGACGTGCAGATGCGCCTGGGGCTGTGCGACTGGGCCGAGGGAAACTTCCCCGCCGCGATCAAGCATCTTCAGGCGGCCGCCGACGCCGCGACGAAGCGGGCCGAACCGGCCTTGTATCTCGGCCTGCTGCACGAGCAGCTCGGCGACTACGCCGCCGCCGCCGAGGCGATCCGCCGGCCGCCCACGCCCGCGGATTCGCCCGGCGGGCAGTGCGGTCGGCTTGTGTCTCGGCTTCGGGCCCGACTGAAGGTCCGCGGCTACGGGGAGTCCGCGCCGGCGCCGACCCACCCCGCGGCGGGGCCTTAACGCCGCCGCGAAAACCCCTATAATGAGGATCGGACGATCATGATCGCGAAATGGGTGCTGGCCATGGCGATGGCGGTGCCGCTGGCGGCGGCGCAGGCGCAGGGCCCCGCGCCGGGGCGCGGGGAGGCGGTCGGCCGTCGGCTGACGGCCACGCTCCACGGCTTCTCCATCTGCCCGCCTCGGGAGGTGGAGCGGGTCCGCGAGGCGTCCACCCACCGGCTGGCCCGCTGGGTCCGGCGCGATGATAAGACCGGCGCCGTCCGCTGGTCCATGGAGGTCCTCAAGAACCAGCACAAGCCCAACGAGATGCCCGCCGCCGAGTACGCCAAGGTCGTCGCCAAGGAGCTGGCCCGCAACGAACAGTTCAAGATCGAGTCCATCGACGTCACCATCGTCGCCCAAAGGCCCGCCATGCACTTCAGGGGAATCTGGTCTGGCGCCCTTCAGATGTGGCGCCGGCAGATCTGGGTGCCCCTGGGACCCGAGGAGCACCTCGTCCTGGACGTCGCCGGGCGGATGAGCGACCGGGGGGAGATGGACGCGGCCCTGACGGCGTCGGCGGGCACGCTGCGGGTGTTCGACCCGTCGGCGGCGATCGCCGAGCGCAGCAAGGGCCTGACCCGGGGCTCGGGCGTCCTGGGCAAGCTGACTCACGAGAAGCTCCGGGCCGTCCTCGCCGACGAGCCGCAGTACTTCCTGGTGGAGCTGAAGGGCCGAACCGTCGGGTTCCTGAAGATCAGCGAGGGCATGGCGACCCGCTCCGGCGCGCGGGGGCTGCGGGTCGTCCGCAGCGGGGCGCTGAAGCTGGCGGGCAAGCCCCGACAGTTGATCCGCGAGGAGCTTTTCGCCACGGCGGACCGGGCCTTCGAGACCTGGCGGAGCACCGCGGTGATCGGCGAAGGCAAGGCCGCCGCCGGCCCCGTCGTCCTGGAGGCCATCAAGCAGCACGGGCTGCTGCTGGTGCACACCACCCGCCCCGGCGTCGCCCGGCAGACCCAGCAGCTCCAGGTGCCCCAGCCCGTACGGGCCGCTTACCTGCCGGCGGCCTTCAGCGCGGTGCTTCCGCGGGTGCTCGATCGGTCCCGCCCGGGGGCCTACGGGTTCGCCGTCTTCAGCGCCGAGGCCGGCGACTTCCACCTCCGGACCGTCCGCGTCGTCGGGCCGGAGCAGATCGTCCTGGACGGCAAGAAGGTTTCAGGTACCCGGCTGACCGACCGGGCCTCACAGGACGCCGCGGTGGCGAGCCTGTGGGCGGACCCGAAAGGGTTCCTGCTCCAGATGCGAACGGCCGAGGGCCTGACCACCCGCCGGGCCGACCGACAGGACGTCCTCTCCGCCTTCGCCAAGGAGCTGCTGGAGCTGAGCAAGCTGGAGCGGAAGTAGAGGAGAGCCGCTGTGCCGGAAGAGACTGTCCACGACGTCATCATCGTCGGCGCCGGGCCGGCGGGGTTCGCCGCCGCCCTGTACACCACACGGGACGGGTACGACACGGTGATCCTCGAGAAGGGCGGCCTGCCGGGGGGGCTGATCCTGCTGACCGAACTGGTGGAGAACTACCCGGGGTACGAGAGGATCACCGGCCCGGACCTCATCGCGCACATGCAGAAGCAGGTTGCGAACTTCGGCGCCGAGGTCACGCCCGCGGCCGAGGCCACCGCCCTCCGCCGCCGCGACGACGGCGTCCTCGCCGTCGAGGTCAACGGGGGCGAGAAGAGCTGCCTCGCCCGGGCGGTCATCCTCAGCCCCGGCAGCGACTACCGCCGGCTGGGGGTGCCCGGCGAGGACGCCCTGCGCCAGGCCGGCAGGGTCTCCTACTGCGCCACCTGCGACGGGGCCTTCTACAAGGACCTGCACGTCCTGGCCGTCGGCGGGGGCAACACCGCCGTCGAGGACACCATATACCTCGCCGAACGCTTCACCCGAAAGACCACCCTGATCCACCGCCGCGAGGAGTTCCGCGCCCAGAAGGTGCTGGTGGACGAGCTGTACGCCAAGGCCGGCGAGCACCACATCGAGATCAGGCTGCCCTACGTGCTCACCGAGATCGTCCCCGACGACGCCGGCGACGAGATCGACCACGTCGTCCTCCGCAACGTCAAGACCGAGCAGACCCAGGAGCTGAAGGTGGACGGCGTGTTCGTCTTCGTGGGCATGGTGCCGAACACGAAATGGCTCGCCGACACGCTGGAGCTGACGCCCGAGGGGTACGTCCGGTGCAACTGCCTCACGCTCCAGACCTCCCTGCCGGGGGTCTTCGTCGCCGGCGACTGCCGCACCGGGGCGGCGATGCAGTTGGCCACCGCCTGCGCCGACGGGGTGCTGGCGGCCATGATGCTCAAGCCGTTCTTCCGCGACCCCCGGAGTTGGGCTCAGGCGTCCGCCGAGGCGCTCGGGGGCGCCGGCTGGTAGGCGCGTCCGCCGCCCTCACGCCGCCGGCTTCGCCGGCCGCCTCCTACCAGGCCGGGGAAGCTGCGGCATCCGAAACACCTGCTCGCAACAGGAACAGCGGACCCGCCGCCCGCAGTGGCGGATGGGCACGGAAAGGACCGTCAGGCAGCGCGGATTCGGGCATTGAACTCGCATCGAGGTCATTTCTTCAGCCTCCGCTATTCCATTCGGCCGCCGGCGGCGCGTCCTTAAGCCTTCCTTCGCCCGAGCAGAGGACCTTCGACAAACTCCGTTCTGTCTGTGCCGGATGCGCCGCGTGGGGAACGACACGCCCGCGTCGGGCGCGGGCTGGTCGCTCGCATCGCCGCGGACAGGCCGGGCTGGGCCCCGCGCCATCCGGACCGTCCACGCCCCCCAGCCCCGCCACTGCGAGTCAGCGCCCCTCGAACCCGGCCGGCGCCGTCACCTCCTGTACTTCACCGTGCAGCCGTAGGGCTTCGTCTCCGACGTGGTCACCGGCTTGCCGGCCAGCAGCTCCTCCAGCGCCTTTTCCACGTAGTTGACCTTGGCGCCCTTGCCGGGGGGATCGTCGTCGATGGCGCCCTGGTAGGCGATGCGCCCGGCCTTGTCGATGATGAACATGTGCGGCGTGGTGCGGGCCTTGAACTGCCGGCCGACCTTCCCCGGAGAGTCGTCGAGAATCGGGTACGGCAGCTTGTGCTTTGCGATCCAGGCCTTGTCCTTCTCACGCGTGGCGTAGTGGGTGCTGTTGATCGCCAGCCAGACCACGCCCTTGGGGGCGTACTTCTCCGCCAGGGTCTTCATCGTGCCGTTGGTGTACTGCCGCCTCGAGAACGGGCAGTCCCAGTTGATCCACTCCAGGACGACGGTCTTCCCGCGGAAGCCGGAGAGCTTGACCTCCTTGCCGTCCTGGTCCTTGAGGGCGAAGTCCAGCCCCCCGGCGTCGGGCTTGTCCCCGGGTGAAACCGGCTCGACGTGGACGTTGCGGAACTCGATGGGCGAGCCCTCGCTCTGGAGGCAGATCCGCCCGGCGGTCTCGGAGGCCTTTGTCGCGTCGGCCTGGAGCACGCCGTTGACGTAGGCCTTGACGGTCTCGCCCGCGCAGACGATCTCGTAGGTGTTCCACGCGGGGGGCTTCTTCTCGCTGCTTTTTGCCTTCTTGACGATCCGCCGGCCCTTGACCTCCCGGCCGGCGGCGGTCACGCGGGTGCCCCCGATCAGCCAGATGTCCCCCGCGTTGCCCGACATGAGCTGGCACTCGATGCTCTTCGGCCAGACCCGGTCCTTCCCGCTCATGTGCAGCAGCACGCCGCTGTTGGAGGGCTTCTCCGGCCAGCGCCACTCCACGTGCAGCTTGTAGTTGGTGTACGCCTTCTCCGTCCGCAGGTAGCCGTTGGGCACTCCCTTGCACCGGATCACGCCGTCGGCGACGGACCAGACCGTCTTCGGGTCGGCCTTGCCGGCAACGAAAGGCACCCACCCGGCGAGGTCCTTGCCGTTGAAGAGGACGATCTTCTCCTTCGGCGTGATCGGCTCGTCCTTCGCCGCCGGCTTGGGCTTCTCCGCCGCCAGCAGCCCCGCCGACACCGCCGACACCAGCAGCACCGCAAGCACCGTTCGTTTCATCGCCAGCTCCTTTCCGTTTGCCTGGCCGGTCGGAAGGTCGCTCCCTGACCCCCCTGCCCGGCCGTCCCTTCGTGGCTTCCGTGCACCCCATCATATGCCGCCGCGACGCCAGCGGAAGCATTTTCGCCGCGCCGCCGCGCCCGCGGAAGAGACCCCCGACCGCCTCTCCCATCGTCACATGGAGCCATGTCGATGCGATTCGACACTCGGTGTTCGCCATTCGATGTCTCCGCCCCGTAGGCTCGGCCGAGCCGGTAATCCCATGAAAGGCTGCCTCCGAGAGCCTATCTTCTGGGTGCCGTACATT
>CAZNSB010000272.1:0-7261 GCA_964575155.1 uncultured Planctomycetaceae bacterium
CACCCGTACTACGTGCCCATCCTGGAGGCCGTCGACCGCGTCTACACGAGCGCGGTGCTCCGGCGGTTCTGGCGGACGTCGGCGATCGTCGCCAACACCGCCCACCGGCACCCGTACCAGTCGCGCATCCCGGAGCCGTACAAGGACTGGCCACGGTGGTACCTGCTGGATACCAGCCTCGACCCGGCCCGCCCGTGGAACCTGGAGACGGAGATTCCCGTCTACTCGCTGGCCCGCGTGCGTGGCGCGGAAGGCGGGCGCGAGTGGCTCGTCTACACGCATTCGCCCCGCCAGGACCGCCGGGACGTCCGGATCATCCTCCCCGGCGGCCCGACGATCACCGTGGACGTGCCGGTCGCAGGCGTCTTCTACCTCGTGACCGAGAAGACCGGCCGCCCCGAGCGCGTGGCGGTCGAAAAGGAAACGTGAACGGCAACAGCAATCCTCACGCAAAGGCGCAAAGCCGCCAAGAACGACAACGGCGGAGAATCAGGTTAACGGCAACAACAGGTATGCATGAAGCCATGCTCCCGGCGGCCGTTGTGTTTTGTCTTTGTCGTTTCCAAAGTCTCCCGCTGTTGCTGTTCGCCGTCTTTGCGGCTTGGCGGCTTTGCGTGAGGCTGTCTTTGCCTTTGTGTCTTTGCGTGAGACTGTAGGGGAACCCTCATGAGCGACCGAAACCTGGCCGTCGTCCTCGCCAGCGGCGGGCTCGACTCCTGCGTCGCCACCGCCTGGGCCAAACAGCGGTACCGCCTGGCCATGCTGCACGCCAATTACGGCCAGCGGACCGAGGCGAAGGAACGCGACTGCTTCAGCCGGCAGGTGGAGCACTTTCAGCCGGCGGCATCGCTCGTGGTCGACCTGCCGCACCTGGCGCAGATCGGCGGCAGCAGCCTGACGGATTCCGCCCTCGCCATCCCCGAAGATGACGCGGCCGGCGTCGTGCCCAGCACGTACGTCCCGTTCCGCAACGCGACCCTGGTGGCCGTCGCCGTTGCCTGGGCCGAGGTCCTCGGGGCCGGGCACATCGTCATCGGCGCCGTCGAACCCGACGCGCCCGGGTACCCGGACTGCCGGCCGGCGTTCTTCGAGGCGGCCGGCCGCCTGATCGACCTGGGCACGCGGCCGGAGACGGCCATCCGCGTGGAGACGCCCGTCATCGCGCTGGCCAAGGCCGACGTGGTCCAGATGGGCACGGACCTGGCGGCGCCGCTTGAGTTGACGTGGTCGTGCTACCGGCGGGAGGACATACCCTGCGGCGCCTGCGCCAGTTGCCTGCGGCGGGCGGAGGCGTTCCGCGACGCCGGCGTCGCCGACCCGCTCGTGGCGTGAGTGCTGCGCCTCGGGCAATCGGGTTTCACCGCAGAGCCCGCAGAGAACGCAGAGAACAACGGCGAAAGAACGGAGAGAAGAAACAGCAAAGAACGGAAAGGCTGGGTACGCCGGAGACGCAAGGTGAACCGGGACTGTTGGCCATCGCGCCTCCGGCGTACTCAAGCATCTTGCCTTTCTGTGCCTTTCTCTGCGGTCTCTGCGGCCTCTGCGTTAAAAAACGAATGACCGAAAGCGCCACGAATCGCCAAGGAGCCCCCATGCGACGCGCCATTATCCTCATCCTGGCCTCGGCCATCGCCTGCACCCTCGCCGCCGCCGAGGAGGCGAAACCCGTCCCCCGCCGACCCGAAATCGACGGCCCGTGGTGGAACGTGGCCGGCAACCCCGACCTCGGCCACCTGACGGGCAAGAACCAGCAGCCGGTCGACTTTGGCCTCTGGCAGGCGGCCGACGGCACCTGGCAACTCTGGTCCTGCATCCGCCACACCGCCGAGCCCGGCAAGACCCGCCTCTTCCACGGGTGGGAGGGCCGGCGCCTGACGGACCGCCAGTGGCGGCCGACCGGCATCCGGATGCGGTCCGACCCGCTCGTCGGCGAACCGGCCGGCGGCCTCCAGGCCCCGTACGTCCTGCGCGCGGGCGGCGTCTATCACATGTTCTATGGCAACTACCAGGATATCTGCCTTGCCACCAGCCGCGACGGCAAGGTGTTCCGGCGGCACGTGACGGGCGGGCTCGTGGGCCTCTTCACCGAAGGGCCGCACGCCATCGCCCGCGACCCCATGGTCATCCGCATCGGCCAGCGCTGGCACGGCTACTACTGCGCCCATCCGGAGGGCAGGGGCGGCATCTGGTGCCGAACGTCGGACGACCTGAAGGACTGGTCCGGCCCGACACTGGTCGCCCGCGGCGGGCAGGCCGGCAAGTCCTGGTGGAACTTCGAGTGCCCCCACGTCGTCCACCTCGACGGCTACTTCTATCTCCTCCACACGCAGCGCTATACCCCGAACCCGCAGACGAGCGTGTACCGATCGCGCGACCCCATGGCGTTCGGCGTGGACGACGATGCGAAGTTCATCGGGCACCTGCCGGTGGCGGCCCCGGAACTCGTACATCACGAGGGGCAGTGGGTCATCGCGGCCCTGAAGAAGAAACTGGACGGCATCCGCCTGGCCCGCCTGCGGTGGGCGGAGGATGAGCGGTAACGCTGCCGCCTCTGACCTTCGTGTTTCACCGGACCGCGGTGGAGAGAGCCAGGCGCGTACCCCGCCCCCGCATAGGTTTGACGGCCGGGCGATACCGGCGTATAGTCCGGAAGATGCATTTGCCGCAGCAGGCATATGCGCACATCCGCGAAGGGGAGCGTACCATGGCCCGTGTCGGCACCTGTCTCGTGGTCGGACTCCTGGCGGCCGCAGCCGCGATGGCGGAATCCGCCGTCCCGCCCGAGCAGACGTTCGAGTCCCTCTACGCCGAGAAACTCCAGAAGGTCCAGGCCACTCGCGACCGGGAGGACGACGTGGCCCTGGCGGCCGAACTCGTCGCCGCCGCAGCCGATGCCCGTCCCGAACTCGCCCGTCTCCTCTGCACGAAGGCCTATGACCTGGCCGCCAACCCCCTCGGATGGGACAAGGCCGCGGAGGCCAAGTGCCTGCTCGCCGAGAAGGCGCCGCAGGAGGCCGGGCAGCACCTCGACGACGCCGTCAGCGCCTATTGGCAGGCCTTGAAGAAGGTGCGCGGCCCGGCCCGCACGGAGGTCGGCAACGCGCTGGTCGAGACGGCCCTGGAGGCAGCCGAGGCCCTGGCGCGCCAGGGCGACGCCAAGGCCGTCGCCATGATCCGGCAGGCGGAGCGGGCGGCCAGGACGGCGGCGCCGCAGCGCGTGGCGGAGGTCCGCGACCGCCAGGGGGCCATCAGTCAGCGCGTCCGCCTCGAGAAAGAGGTCGGGGGACTCGTCAAACGGCTCGAGGCCGACCCGGACAACACGGCCGTGGCCACGAAACTCGTCCGGACGTTCGTCACGGAACTCGACGAGCCCGCGCGTGCCCTGCCGCACCTGGAGACGTGTGACGACGCCGAGATGAAGAAGTACGTCCCCGGCGCCGCCAAGCCGGTGCACGAGGCCCCGGACCTGGCGTGCCGGGAACTCGGGGCGTGGTACGCGGGGCTGGCCGAGAAGGCCTCGTCCGTGGCCAAGGAACCGATGCTGGTGCGGGCGTGGCGGTACCTGGAACGGTACCTGCGGATCCACGAGGCGGAGGACCTGGCCCGCGCCGAGGCCGCCAAGGTCATGGAGCAGTTGGAGGAGGGCCTTAAGAAACTCGGGCCCCCCAAGGGCCTCGCGGTCGGGCCGGGGCGATGGATTTCCCTCCTGCCGTACGTGAACCTGAAAGAAGACACGTTGCACGAGGCGTGGAAGCCTCACGGGCCGGCCCTGGTGGCGAGCGAGGGCGGCAAACTGCGTCTCCCCTGCCGTCCCCGCGGCAGTTACGAACTGTCGGCTCGCGTGGTTACGCTGGATCCGGGGCGCCTCATCCAGATCGCCTTTATGCTGCCGGTGGGTGCCAGCAACGGTACGTATTGGCTTGCGCGTGAAGGCGTGTTCGGCGCGATCCGTGAAGGATACGGCGCCAAGGCCCCCCCTGGCAAAGTGGCCGTCGGAAAGCCTTACCTCGTCGACATCCGCGTGCTGTCTGAAGGAGACAAAGGCGAAATTCGCGTCCGTGTCAACGGCAAGCCGCACCTCTCGTGGAAAGGCGATCCGGCCAAACTCCGCTGGGGCTGGGCCATGGACATGCCGACGAAGGACTACCTCGGGTTGGGCGCCGCGACGCACGCTGGAAACGCGACTGTCCTTTTTGCGGACGTGCGCCTGCGGATGATCTCCGGCCGGGCGTACCTGCTTCGGTAGCGAGTGCTCCGAAGGCGAAACCGCTCGCAGGGGGAAGGAAATAAAGGAAGGCCCGCGCCTCGCTCGCTTTACGCAGCGGCACGACACGGCTATGCGGCCGGTTTGGAGACGGCCGTAAGCCACAACGCCCGCCAGGGGTCCATCTCTCTTCGCGAGGGCTCTGGTTGGGCCTTCCGTAAAGCAGTATACCGCGCGCAGCGGCGTAGTCAAACGGCGGCGCGAAAAAGCGCGCCGCATGCCCGGCACGGCCGCTTGCCCGGGAAGCACGGCGCGGTATAATCCCAGGCGAAAGGAGGGTGTGCCCATGGCCTTCGACCGCATCACGTCCGACCCGGACCGGCTGAACGGGCAGCCCTGCATCCGCGACCTTCGGCTCACGGTGCGCCGGGTCGTGGAAGCCGTCGCCGCCTACCCCGACCGTGAGGAACTACGGCGGGAGTATCCGGAACTCCAGGACGAGGACATCCGGCAGGCCCTGGAGTACGCCGCCGCCATGCTCGACGACAAGTCCATTCCGCTGACGCCGACGCGATGAAACTGCTCCTGGACCAAGGGCTGCCCCGCTCCGCCGCCGCCCTGCTCCGCGACACCGGCCTGGACGCCTTTGATACGCCCGAGTGCACCCTTCCGAACCTACTCGTGATCCGAATATCCGTCCTCCCCTTCATCCGGTTGGGACGCTAGAAGAGGATGCTCCTCTTTGAACTTCTCAATTTCCCTTTGGCGCTTCGCCTCTTGTTTTCGTTTCGTTTTCTTCTGCTTGTCCTCCTCCTCAGCCTGACATCTTACAACATAACTCATAAATCTTCCATAGGGATTATTGTAGTTCTTTCGGCCCTTCTTATGCAAGTAGACAAACGCACCCTGCTCTTCGCGCTTCTCGACCCAGCCCATTTTGACCAGGAGCGATAAAGCCTTCCGTACATCGCCCATCTTCGGAATGGTCGCGTCGCAGCGGTCCTTTCTGGGAAAACCATACGCCGCAAGGCGTTCGCGCAAGCCCTTGCTCGTAAACTCCACCTCAACTTCCCCGTCTATGTTGTACGCCTCCTGTTGGTCTGCCTCCAAGTTGGTTGTGATCTCGCGGTGTATTAGGTCCATGTACAAGGGCACAGGCGCCGGATGGTCATAGAGTTCCACTTCCCCCACAAGAGGGTTTGCGTCTAGAAACTCAGGGCGGATAAAAAGGCGCTCATCCAACTTCTGCGTCTTGTCGCCGTCACTGAGTTCTCCAAATTCCAGCGTCAGCGTTGGCCATACACCCTCGGCTCGCTCTGTCATCATAAAACTGATGATCGCAAAGCGGCGCTCAACCTTGAACGCAGACTCCCCCATGCGCCATTGCAGCCTTTTGGCTACCCGTCGCGCATCCTCGAAGTTGACCAGCAGAACCACATCATGGGCGGACACGTTGCCACTAGCGTCATCCCCCTTAGGCCAGCCTGTAAGGGCGTCGTCGTACGCCTCAATCTGCTCTATGCACTCTTCAAGCCGCCTTTCAAAGGCCTCTTCGTCCCGCTCGAAACCGAACTTGCCCTCAACAATAAGGCGCTGCCCACCTAGGCTTATTATCGCCAAGTCAGGCGTCACTGGCGACTGAGGCCGCCTTCGATTTGACTTGGAGGTTCGTAACGTCCTTCCGCAGTGAATACTCCCACCAACCGACAACTGCCTCGATTCGTCGTCGAAGAGCATCTCATGCGCAAAGGCACGGAACGCTAACACGGCCCGCTTGTAGTTGTCCCCCTCAATCACCAGGCGACTCAAGTGTGCGTCTTGAGTCACTGGGCGATCTCCTCAATCGCGCCCTCGCTGAACCGTTCATTGATATGATTGCACAAGCGACCAAGGGATGCTGGCGTGGCCTTTCTCTGAGGCACAATAGCCAGTGCGCTGCTATCAGTAATCCAAAGTTTATACGAAGATCCATCGGAATAATCAACAACGGACGCGTGAAGGAACGGGTTGGCGTGGAACACCGAAAGAGCCGCATCCGGCAGTTCTCTAAGGATTCGAATCAGCCTGTGATTCTGACGCTTGTCCTCAAAAATGTGGTGTTCGAATGTTATGCGAAGCGGTCGCGAAGCGTGCGTCGGACTTGCGGATATGGATCTGTTTTCAAGTACCTCCTGCCGGCTCAGGGCGATTTGCTTCAATGGGCTTACAAGATGCTTGGCGAAGACGGAGAAGCCCCCCTGGCAGCAGAAGTGCAAGTCTCGCCTTACGCTTCCGCGAGCCAATCCAGGGCGGCTGAAAACCACCTCGGCCGAGCGAAGCCACTGCCTTTCTTCTGCGAATTCAGAGAAGAAGGCAGACTGCGGCTTGGGGCTTGGCAGCCATTCGCGCCGAACCTTCACGCGCTGCCGATCATCACACAGGACGCTAGCAGTGTAGCCTGTAATCCCCAGATCAACGTTTTCGCCATTACGCGAAATGAGCCTGAATGTGCTCCGATAATCCTCCGTCCGCAGGTAAAGCGTGGCAATCTGGCTGCGTGAGTACTTGTACAATTCACCCCACAGGTGCCTGAATTCGTCGCCTAGTCCTATGAGCCAGACAGTGCCATCTGCACGATCATCCCACATCAGGCCACGCGCCAAACCCCTCCGCCCCAGACGGGTCCTAGAGGCAATTGGAACTTCAATCTTGCAGGGACGGTCGGCGGAAACGCTGAAGCCTCTTACCCTGGCACGTTCCCCTGACAGTCCTCGAAGCAGAGACTCCGTGGAGTCCACGGTTCTGAACACAACACCATGTATTGGAGTCCAATGGCCGCATGCACTGTCCACCGCCTCAAACATGGTCTCAGCGCTGTCGTGTGCTCCATACACCAGGCTTGAAGCCCGTTGGTACTCTCGTGTGCGCCGCATGAAGGGACCCCGTTTGCAAAGGCATTACACTAAATTATGAAACACCCAAGGTCAGAATGCAAGTCGCCAAATCCGCCAGTCGGCCCATCCGGCTAGATTCGTCCTAGTTGCAGGGGATTACGCGATTCCCCGTTCCCTTCTGGCC
>CAZNSB010000273.1:0-7247 GCA_964575155.1 uncultured Planctomycetaceae bacterium
GTGGGCCCGGTGACAAGGAATATCCCGTTGGGGCGCTTGATGATGCGCAGGAACCGCTCGTGGTCGTCCTGCTCGAAGCCCAGGCTGGTGATCCCCGTCTGGGCGCTTTCCGGGCGGAGGACACGCAGCACCACGCTCTCGCCGTGGTAGCCGGGAATACAACTGACGCGGAAGTCAATGTCCTCGCCGGCGACGACCATGCGGATCCGCCCGTCGGTGGGGCGGCGCTTTTCCGCCAAGTCTATCCCCGCCAAGATCTTCATGCGGTTGATGACAGGCCCCTGCATCCGCTTGGGGATGTTGTCGCGTTCCCGGCAGACCCCGTCCACGCGGTATCGCACGCGGACGCGGTTGGCCATCGGCTCGACGTGGATGTCGCTGGAGCGCCCCTTGACGGCCTCTGTGATCAGCATGTGCACCAGCCGGATCACCGGGGCGCTTTGGGCATCCTTCTTTTCCCCCAAGGCCGCATCGCCGAGCGCGTCCGTGTCGCGCTCCAGTTGCTGGACGGCCTGGTCGATGCTTACGTCCGATCGGACATACCGCTCGATGAAGCTCCGCAGCCTGGTCTTGGAGGCCAGCACGCACTCGATCTCGCTGTTCAGCCGAAACCGCAGCATGTCCATGGTCTCCAGGTCCAAGGGATCGGTGATGATGACCTTCAGGCGGTTGGCCTCCTTGCTGATCGGCAGGACGAGATGCCGGCGGATGATCTCGTCGGGGATCTCCTCCAGCATGGCCGGGGCAAGGATCTGATGCTCCAGGTCCACGTACTCCATATCGTATTGCGTGGCCAGGGCCTTGGTGACGTCTTCCTCCCCGGCCAGGCCCAGCGCCACCAGCGCCTCGCCGACCCGGATGCCCTCCCGCCGGCCGTGCTCCAGGGCCTCGTCCACCATGTTGGGGGTGACGACCCCCCACTCGACCAGGATCTCACCGAGGCGCTTCCTCTTCTTGGCCATGGCTTCTCCCGTGAAAACGAGGGTCTTCTCGGCAGCCGGCCCGTGCCCAGGCGTCGCCCGGGCGGCAGGCACCGCGCCCTGCGCCTGGCGCCGCCGCTGAAGGGCACGAATCGGTCGCTGCCGCCGGCGCCTCGCCGCCATAGGGAGGCGCAGCCGGGCAGCGGCAGGGAGAATCACTCATGCTGTGGCGGGATAACGTATGAATGAAGGCCTGCTGCCCGCGCCCACCCGGGCTCGCGAAATCAGGCCCGGTTGGCTTCGCCGGGGGGCCTCGGGCAAGTGGGCTTCCCGGCGAGGCATATCCGTCACGGCCGCTGGGCTCGCCTCGGTGCCACGGGCGCAATTATAAGCCGATCGTTCGGCGCAGTCAATACTCCATTGGCTGTATTGACGGAGCCCTTCGGGGCGCTGACAATGGGCCGGCAGAGCGCCACGTCCGGCCTGCTCAGTGCTCAGGAAGCGTTGATGCCGGGTGAAGCCATCGAATCGCAGATTCGCGAGCTGATCGAGGGGAAGGACTTCGCCGCACTGAAGCGGATCCTGACAACGCTGGATGTCCCCGACGTGGGCGAACTGGCTGAAGGGCTGGACGGGGAGGAGTTGGGGGTGGTGTTCCGGCTTCTGCCTACGGCCAAGGCCGGGGAGGTTTTCGGCTGGCTGGAGCTGGAGAAGCAGGAGCGGCTGCTGGAGGTCCTCTCCGGCGACGCCCTGGCGGGCATCCTCAATGAGATGCCGCCCGACGATCGCACCGAACTGTTCGAGGACCTCCCCGACGACGTCACCGGCCGGCTGCTGGGGACCCTCAGCCGAGACGAACGCCGGGTCGCGATCGACCTGTTGAGGTACCCCGAGGATTCCATCGGGCGGCTGATGACCCCGGAGTTCGTCGCGGTCAGGGCCAACTGGACCGTCCAGCAGGTGCTCGACCACATCCGCCAGGTGGCCCCGCAGAAGGAAACACTCAACGTGCTGTACGTCGTCGACGAAGCCGGCAAGCTTGTGGACGAGCTGCCGCTGGAGGAAATGGTGCTGGCCGAACCGGCCAACACCGTCGGCGACATCATCGACCGCCACCCCGTGTTTCTCCTGGCTGCGGAAGACCGAGAAGAGGCCGTGGAAATCTTTAGGAAGCACGAGGCCGTCGCCCTCCCGGCCGTGGATGACCAAGGCGTGCTCGTCGGCATCGTTACGGTCGACGACGTGATGGACGTGCAGGAACAGGAGAACACCGAGGACTTCCACAAGATGGTCGCGGTCGCCGCGCTGGAAGAGCCCTATTTCGCCACCACCTGGGCGGAGATGCTGCGGAAGCGCCTGCCGTGGCTGGCGCTGCTATTCGGGGCGGAGTTGCTGACGGTGATGGCGCTGACGGCTTTTGAACAGAGCCTCCAGGCCGCCCTGTTCGCCCTCATCGTCCTCTTCATGCCGCTGATCAACGCCACCGCCGGCAACACCGGCTCGCAAATGGCGGGTCTGGTCATCCGCGGCCTGGCCGTGCACGAAATGGAGCCCAGGGACTGGCTCCGCGTGCTCGGGCGGGAGCTGCTGCTTGGCGGGAGCATGGCCGCGGCCCTGGGCGTGCTGGGGGTGGGGGCATCGCTGATCATGCTGAAGGCGGGGCGGGGCGGCGCCGTCCTGCCGCACGGCGGACTGACCAGCGCCCTCGGCGTGGGCGTCAGCATCGCCGTGGCGGTGATGGTCGCCAACCTGGCCGGGGCAATGATCCCGCTGTTGTTCAAGCGGATGGGGCTGGACCCGGCCGTCACCAGCGGGCCGTTCCTCGCCGCCCTGATGGACATCGCCGGGGTGATGATCTACTTCACCATCGCCGCCGCCCTGCTGGGGGTGCTGTGGACGTGACCGCCACAGGCAGGTGGTCCTCGCCGCTGCGGCGGCGAATGAAGCGCGCAAGAAATCGGCGGCTGGGGGAAAGGAGGACGAGAAACCCGCAGCCGCCGCAGAGCTCGTCAGGGGCGGGAGGCCCCTGCATTCGCTTGCTCCTTTGTACTATCGCTGCCGCGGCGGCGAAGGTTCGAAGAATCCTCGCCGGCACGAGGCATTTCCGGCCGGGGGCGGAAGGCTGCCAGCATCTTCCCCTGCCCGCCCGGGCCGGGTAAAACATCCCCCATGAGCCTGCCACTGGTGGCCATTGTGGGCCGGCCCAACGTCGGCAAGAGCAGCCTGTTGAACTGTCTGGTCGGCCGACGGATCGCCATCGTGGACTCCAGCGCCGGCGTGACCCGCGACCGGATCAGCGCGCCGGTGCCCGCGGGGGACGGGTACGTGGAGCTCCTGGACACCGGCGGGGTCGGCATCGAGGACCGCGACGACCTGACCGAACACGTCGCCGGGCAGATCGAGTGCGCCATGACCGAGGCGGCCCTGATCCTGTTCGTCGTGGACGCCCGAGACGGGCTGACGCCCCTGGACAAGACGGTGGCCGGAAAGCTCCGGCGCCAGGACAAGCCGGTCATCCTGGTGGCCAACAAGGTGGACACCCCCGAGGTGGCCTGCGACCTGGGCGAGCTGGCGGGGCTGGGCTTCGGCGAGCCGCTGGCGGTCTCGGCCACCCACCGCCTGGGCACGCAGGCGCTGCTGGCGGCGGTGGCCGAGGCGATCGGCTCGCCCGCCCAGACGCCCCCCGAGCCGGCGATGAAGCTGGCCATCGTCGGCAAGCGCAACGTCGGGAAGAGCACGTTCATCAACGCCCTGGCCGGGGCGGATCGGGTGATCGTCTCGGAGGTTCCCGGGACGACGCGCGACAGCGTGGACGTGCGCATCGAGATGGACGGGCGGGTGCTTCTGGCGATCGACACGGCCGGGGTTCGCAAGCGGAGCAAGCTGGCCGACGACATCGAGTTCTACAGCCGACACCGAGCCCTGCGCAGCATCCGCCGGGCCGACGTGGTCCTGTTCCTGCTGGACGCCACCGAGCCGGTGGGGGGCGTCGACAAGCAGTTGCTGGCCTACGTCAGCGGGCTGTTCAAGCCGACGGTGCTCGTGGTCAACAAGTGGGACCTCGTCGCCGGGCGGACCGGGCGGGAGGACTACGGCCCGTACCTGACGAAGATGCTTCCGGAGTTCTCCTACGCCCCGATCGTTTTCGCATCGGCGCTGGAAGGCACGGGGGTGCCCGAGTCGGTCGCCCTGGCGGGGGACTTGATCCAGCAGGCCCGCCACCGGGTTCCCACGGCCGGGCTCAACGAAGTCGTGCAGGAGGTCACCTCGCGCCACGCGCCGCGGCGGGGCAAGTCCGGCCGGCCGCCGCGGGTCTATTACGCCGCGCAGATCGCCACCGCCCCGCCGACGCTGGCGCTGGTCGTCAGCGACGTGAAGGCCTTCGACGGGACCTACCGCCGGTATCTTCTCAATCAGCTTCGTCAGCGCCTGCCGTTTTCGGAAGTGCCCATCCGGCTGCTCTTCCGCCCGCGACGGCGGAGGCAGGCGGAGCGTTGACGCCGGAGGCGCCCTCGGGGTATGGTGGGTTTCCGGCTCAACCCACGGGCTTCGCAAGGAGGTCTATGATGACCAACAGAAGGAACCTTGCTGCCCTGCTGGCCGCGCTGCCGGTCTGTCTCGGCTCGAGCGCCGGGGCCCAGGCGCCGCCCAAGCCGCCCGAGAGCGTGCTCCGGCACGTCCCTTCCGACTGCCTGGGCTTTGCGGTCGTGAGGAACGTGAAGGACTGCACCTCGAAGGTGGACGCGTTCCTCCAGGCCGTCGGCCTGCCCAACCAGCAGCTCCCGGACGTGCTGGGGCTGATCTCCCGGCAGGTGGGGCTGGGGGAGGGCTTCGACCCGAACGGCGGGTTCGCGGCGGTCTTCCTCGACCCGCAGCAGTACGGGGCGGACCTGGTCACGCTGATCGCCGGGCCTGCCGCGCGCCGGCCCGCCCCGGCCGAGACGGCCCCCTTGCCGCTGGTGCTGCTGGTGGCGGGCAAGGATCCGGCGAGGATGTTCGCGGCCCGGGAGCCGGTGCGGGAGGGCAAGCTGGTGCGGTTCACCGGCACGGACAAGAAGCCGACATACTGCCTCCGGGCGGGCGGGTACGTCGCCCTCGGGCCGCACCTCGAAGCGGTGCGGACCGTCGCTGGCGCGAGCCGGTCGATCCTGGGCCAGTTGTCGGAATCCGACAAGGCGTTTCTCGCCGCCAACGACCTGGCGGCGTGGGTGGACTTCAGGATGCTCAGCCCGATCCTTGACGCGGGCATCGCCCGGGCCCGGGCGGGCCTGGAGGCCAAACGGGAGCAGCCCCGCCCGGCGGACATGCCCATGATCCTCAATCCGGCCGAGGCCCTCGTCGGCGGGATGGGCGGGGCCTTGAACGAATGGCGGGACCAGCTCCAGCAGATAGGCAACGTGAAGCTGGGCCTGCGCTTCGCCGCCACCGGGATATCGGTGGACGCCCGGGCGGCGTACCTGCCCGACAGCGCGGTCGGGCAGGCCCTTGCGGCGTACCGACCCGCGCCGGGGCCGCTGCTGCGCCGGCTGGTGGGAATGCCCTACGCCGTGGCGTTCGCCGTGAGGAATCCGCCCGAGATGCCCCAGGAATGGTCGCGCAAGCGGACCGACCGGGCCTTCGCCGAGAAGCCCTTCAAGGACCTGCCGGAGGAGGTCAAAGCCAAGCTCCGCCGGGTCTCGAGAACCATGGACGAGCAGATCCGGGGCCTACAGTTGTGGGTCGGCCCGTCGTCGGGGGGCGCCGGAGCCCTGCGGGTGGCGTGCGTGATCGAGTGCGGCTCGGCGGGCGAGGTGCGCAGGGCCCTGGCCGACGGCGTCGCCGCCGCAGGCCACCTCATCAGGGAGATGGGCCAAAGCGAGGGCCTGAAGAACGTCTCGCTGGCATACAAGCGGGCCGCCGTAGCCCTCGCCCGGCAGGAGGCGGACGCCATCGACGTCGACAGCTCCAAGATGTCGGAAAGCGGGCGGAAGGAGCTCAAGGCCCTGCTGGGAGAAGGCAATGCCCGGCTGCTGATCGCGCAGGCCGACGAGAAGACCCTCGTCGTGACGCTCGGCGGGGGCAAGGCCTTCCTGGCGGCCGCGGTCAGGACCGCCGCCGGGTCGGCCGGAAAGCTCTACGAGGATCCGGCCCTGGCCAAGTCACTGGCGGGCCTGCCCGCCAAGCCCCTGGCCGTCGGGTTCGTCAACGCCAGGAACATCCAGGCCATCATCAAGGCCGTCCGCGCCGCTGGCGGCCGAAAGCCCGTCCCCTTCGAGATCAAGTCCGAGCGGCCCTTCGCCGGGGCCCTCTACATCAAGGGCACCGAGGCCGGCCTGACGCTCGATCTGCCCGCGGACACCCTCAGCCAGGTCGTCCAGGCGGTGACGGCCCTGATCGCACAGCAGGTGTGGGAAGACATCAAGCAGGAAGCGGGAGAGCCGGTGCTTCCCTAGTGTACTGTCAATTTTGTGCGGGTGCCACGGCTGCGTTGTGTGCAGCCGTGCGGCCCCCGGGGCAGGCACGGCTGCAAAAGGCGCAGCCGCCTGCCTGCTTGCCGCAGGCAGGTGGCACCCCAAAGGTCAATCTTGACAATGTCCAGTCGCCCGGCGGCATCGGCGGGGACAAAAAACCGCTGTGCCGGCTGGCGAGTCGCAGCCGGCACAGCGATCCGTGTCTTTTCGTTGCCTCCACGGGCTTTCCGTCTCCCGGGGCGGCAACACAAACCATCTTCCAACTACCTCAGGAGTTCGCGCATCTTCTCGAATACGCGTGTATCTGGACCGTCCTTGTTGTCACCGCCGGCGCACCGACCGCGTGCCTCGTCAGGCGGCGCCGCTGCGCCGACGTTTCAGCCAAGCCTTACAGCCTAGCGGCGACGGCGCCGCGCCAGCACCGCTGCGGCGCCCAGCATCACCAGGCCCAGCGTCGCGGGCTCGGGCACGGTGATGTCGAGCATCACCTTCCGCTTCTCGTTGGCGGCGCCGGCCTCTCCGGTCAGGGTGAACTCCGAGCCGGCCGCGATGACCACCCGGGCGAACTCCAGGTTGGCGGCCACGCAGCTCGGCGTCTCGACCACCAGGTTGTACAGGCCGATCGGTTCGGCGTATGCCGACAGCGGGAACGTCACGGTTGCCGACGTCGGGCGCTGGGCGTCGATCGTGCCGGGGACGACGAACTCGGGCTCGTCCACGAAGTCCTCCTCCTCCTCATCCTCATCCTTCTTATCCACGTAGATCAGGCTCACGTCCAGGTTCGCATCATCGAGGGTCGCCCCGCCGGTGATGGTCAGCGTGATGTCCTGATCGTGCGGTCGCGTACCCTCGGTCGGATAAGCGAACAGTGCGTGCC
>CAZNSB010000274.1:0-7194 GCA_964575155.1 uncultured Planctomycetaceae bacterium
AGGTGGATCGGCTGGAGGGGACGCTGACGTACTTCGACGCCAAGCCCTACACCCGCCCCGAGGCCATCCGCATCGCCAACGAGATCCTGCGGATGAAGGGCTTCACGCTGATGGACGCGGGGCGGTACCTGAAGTTCCTGCCCCTCAGCAAGATCGCCCAGCAGGCGGACCTGCCGGTCATCCAGAGGGGGCTGGACGAGCGGCCGGCCCCGGGCGACGAGGAGATCGTGACCACGGTGCTGCCCTTGCAGTACCTGGACGCCTCCCAGGCCACTGCCCTCGTGGCGCGGATGGTCCACTCCTTCGGCGCCCTCAGCAGCATGGGCAAGGGCAAGGGCATCATCATCACGGACACGGCCGGGAACATCCGCCGGATTCAGCGGCTGCTGGCGGCCATCGACACGGGCACCGCCGCCGAGCAGCAACTGAAGTACTACGAGCTGAAGCACGCCCCGGCGGGGCAGCTGGCCAAGCTGATCGAGCAGCTTTTCGGCAGCGCCCAGCGCCGGTCCCGGCGATACGTCTGGAACCGGGCCTCCGGCCGGCACGAGCCCGTCCCTGTCGATCCCGGCGAGTCCGTCAGCGTCACGCCCGACGAGCGATCCAACACGGTCGTGGCCATCGCCTCCCCGGAAAAGCACCGGATGATCGAGGAGCTCATCGGCAAGGTCGACGTCCCCGAGCACGCCGAGAGCGGCGCCATCCGCGTCTTCGAGCTGGCCAACGCCAAGGCCGAAGCGCTGGCCAAGACGCTGACCGCCGCCGTCGGCACCCGCACGATCCCGACCGTCGATGCCCGCGGGCGCCGGCGGACCCGGCAGGAGGCGCTGGCCCGCATCGTCCCCGACGCGGCCACCAACCGCTTGCTGGTCTCGGCCGACGCCGACGTCATGAAGCGCGTGGAGGATCTAATCACCCAGCTCGACGCCGCCGCCGCCGCCGGCGCCGGCATCCGCATCTTCGCCCTGAAGGTCGCCAACGCCTCGGGGCTGGCCACGGTGCTGCAGAACACGTTCGCCCGGCGCGACCGTCGCGGCCGGCAGGTGGAGGCCTTCTCGGTCGTCCCCGACGCCCGCACCAACAGCATCCTCGTCCGCGGTCCCGCGGCCGAGATGGAGGAGGTCGCCAGGCTGATCGAGCAGCTCGACCAGCAGACGGCCAGCCAGCGCGAGTTCCACGTCGTCCGCCTGCCCGCCGGCGACGCCCGCCAGGTCGCCAGCGCGCTGAGCCGGTTGCTTGCGCAGCAGCCCGGGCGCCGGGGCGCCCGCGACGAGTCCGTCCGCGTCGAGGCCGACGCCGGCACCAACAGCATCCTGATCGCCGCCGCCCCGGGCGACTGGCAACGGATCCAGGAGCTGCTGAAGCAACTGACCAGGGAGGTCGAGACCGAGGCGGTCTCGATGCGGATCTTCGCCCTGAAGCACGCCCGGGCGGCGGAGCTGTCGCCGGTGCTGTCGCGCATCTTCCACCCCCGCCGCCGGCCCGCCCGCCGGGGGCAGCGCCCGCCCGTCCCCGCCGTCATCACCCACGACGTGCAGTCCAACGCGCTGCTGGTCAGCGCCACCGGCGAGGACCTCGCCGAGATCGACCGGATGGTCCAGTCGCTCGACACCCCCGCCCAGGAGACCGGGCGCATCCAGGTCCGCAGCTACGCCCTGACTCACGCCAGCGCCCGCGAGCTGGCGCAGTCGCTGGGCAAGCTGTTCGCCGCCCAGCGCGGGAAGCGCGGCGACGACCAGCCCCAGCCCCGGTTCCAGGCCGAGCAAAACTCCAACCAGCTCGTCGTCGCCGCCACCGAGCAGCAGTTCCAGACCATCGACCAGCTCATCCAGCGCGTGCAGAAGGAGGCGGCCGGCTCGGAGACGACGGTCCGGCTGTTTTCGCTGAAGCACGCCCGCGCCGACCGCCTGGCCCCCGCGCTGACGCGGGTGGTGCAGGCGGAGATCGCCGCCGCCGCCCGCCGCGGCGCCTCCCGCGCCCGCCGGAGCGACTTCCAGGTCACCCCGGACGCGCGGACGAACTCGCTGCTGGTGACGGCCCCGACCCAGACCATGGCGATCATCGAGGAGCTGATGCCCAAGCTCGACGCCGAGGGCGCGCCCGCGGCGACCACCAAGGTCATCGAGCTGACCAATGCCGACCCGAAGCAACTCGCCGACGCCCTGAACGCCGCCCTCGCCGGCCAGGCGCCCCCCGCCCGCCGCGGACGACAGCCCGCCGCCGACATGTCCGCCCTCGCCGGGCGCCAGGTCATCGTCGTCGCCGAGCCCGCCGCCCGCGCGGTGCTGCTGACCGGCACCGCCGAGGACGTCGCCTTCGCCGAGAAGCTCATTCAGCAGATCGACCAGCGCCCCGCCAGCGACAAGCTGACGGTGCGGACGTTCCCCCTCCGGCACGGGAAGGCGGAGGAGATCGCCAGGGTGCTGAGCGCGACGATTGGCCAGGCTCCCGGGCGGCGGGGGGCGGGGGGGGCGCGGATCAGCCCGGAGAAGGGCGCGAACGCCATTGTCGTCTCGGCGGCGGGGGAGATGATGGAGCGCATCGAGGCCGTCCTCAAGCAGATCGACGTGGAGGCCGTCGCCGACGCCGCCACGACCATCGAGATCGTCAGGCTGGCCAACGCCAAGGCGGACCAACTGGCCGCGGCCATGAACGCCGCCCAGGGCATGGACGCCGGCCGGCGGCGGCGCGGCGCGCCCGCCGAGGAGGTGGTCCGGGTCACCGCCGACGCCGCCAGCAACAGCCTGCTGCTGACGGGCAGGCCCGCCCAGATCGCCGAGGCCAAGAAGCTCATCGCCCAGCTCGACCAAGGCAGCGCGGAGCTGACCTCGGAGACTCGGATATTCCGGCTGGTGAACGCCCGGGCGGGGGAGCTGGCGCCGGTGCTGGAGAAGATCCTGATCGGGCAGGTTCGAGGCCGGCGGGGAGCCGGCGAGGCGGACATCCGCATTGCCGCCCAGGAGAAAGCCAACGCGGTGGTGGTCAAGGCCCCGCCCGACGCCGTCGCCCTGGCCGAGCAGATCGTCAAGCAGTTCGACGCCGAGGACGCCGGCGACACGATCATCCAGGTCGTCAAGCTGGCCAAGGCCGACGCGGGCTCGCTGGCGGCCGCGGTCAACCGCGCGCTGGCGGACCAGGCCGCCGCCGGCCGGCGGGGCCGGCCCGCCGCCGCCGCCGGCCCCGTCGTCGTGCCGGAGGTCAATTCCAATTCCGTGCTGATTCGGGGCAACCGGGTGGAGGTCGAGCGGGCGGCGGCCCTGATCAAGCAACTCGACGCGGAGGGGACCGGCGCGGGCACGGAGGTGCGCGTCTTCGGGCTTGAGCACGCCGACGCCTCGCAGGTGGCGCGGACGGTGGACGCGCTGTTCCGCCAGATCCTCCGCCAGCAGCAGCGCCGGGCCGGTCGCACCGGCCCCCAGCCCGTCTTCAGCGTCGCCGCCGACGAGCGCACCAACTCGCTGATCGTCTCGGCGGACGCGGGGAATTTCGCCATCGTCGAGCCGCTGCTGGAGAAGCTCGACACCGACGCGGAGGCCGCCTTCCGCGAGGTGCGGTACATTCCGCTTCTGGCCGCCGAGGCCAAGGAGGTCGCCGACCAGGTCGAGGCGATGTTCGCCGACCGGAAGAAGTCCGAGCGGCCGACGGTGACCGCCGACGAGCTGTCCAACGGTCTGACCGTCATCGCCCGCGACGCCGACTTCCGCGCCATCGAGACGGTGGTGGCCAAGCTGGACGAGGCGGCCGAGGCCAGCTACATCACCGTGCAGGTCATTCCGCTGTCGCGTCAGGTGCGGGCGGAGAGGCTGGCGGAGGTCCTCCAGCGGGTCTACCAGCAGGTCAGCGGGGCGGAGGTGCAGGTCGCCGACAAGCTGCCTGCCCCGGCGAAGGGCGAGGGGGCGCTGGTGCTCCCGGCCCCGCCGGACGCGCCGCAGCCGGCGCCGGGGGCGAAGACCGCCGGCGCCCAGGCCACCCGGCCGGCCCAACCGGCCGGGAAGGCCCGCGCCCCGGCCGAGAGGCCCCCCGTCATCATCGCCGTGGACAAGGACTCCAACTCGCTGATCGTCTCGGCGGGGAGAAAGGAGATCACCGAGATCCAACTCCTCATCGAGCAGCTCACCAGCACCGAGCTGACGGGGGAGGAGGAGCTGAAGGTCTTCAAGATCAAGAACGCGGATCCGGCGTCGATCGCCAAGACGCTGACGACGCTGTTCAACCCCAGGGCGCCGGCGCGTGCCCCGCAGCCGAAGCGCGGCGCCAGGCCCGCCCCCGTCCAGGTCCCCAAGCCCATCGTCACCGTCGCCGCGGACGTGCGGACCCGCTGCCTGGTGGTCCGCGCCAAGCCGGCGGAGATGGCCCTCATCGAGCCCCTCATCGAGCAGCTCGATACCGCCCCGCTGGTCGTCTCCGACGTGCGGATCTTCACGCTGAAGAACACCGAGGCCACGGAGGTCGCCCAGAACATCCGGCAGTTGTTCAGCATGTCTCTCCCGGCCGTGCCCGCCGCCAAGGGCAAGAAGGCGCCCAAGGGCCAGGAGCTGGTCCGGCAGATGCTGCAGATGCGTCAGGCCGCCGGCCTCAGCCAGGTGGACCCCACCCTGGGCATGACCGTTTCGGCGAACCGGAGCACCAACTCGGTGATCGTGGCCGCCCAGACCGACGCCATGGCCCTGGTGGCGAAGCTGATCGAGGAGCTGGACCAGGCCCCCGCCAGCGGGTCCCTGACGGTGCGGATGTTCAAGGTTGAGCACGCCGAGGTCGCCGACGTGGCGGATGCGGTCTCGCGGCTGTTCGCCGCCCGCGCCGGCGCCCGCCGGGGCGCCCAGCCCGCCACCGGCGCCCTGGTCGCCGGGAACGAGGCCGCCCGAATGGTCATCGTCCGGGCGCGAATGGACGAGCTGGCCCTGGTCGAGGAGGTCATCAAGGAGCTGGACCGAGCCGGGGCCTCCGAGACCACCGAGGTCCGCGTCTACCGCCTCACCCGGGGCGACGCCCGCTCCGTCGCCACCGCCCTGACCCGCACCCTCACCCGGTCCGCCGGGCGCGGCAAGACCCCCGCCGCCGGCGGGGTGCGGATCTCCCCGGAGACCGGCAGCAACGCCGTTGTCGTCCGCGCCTCCCAGGCCGACCACGAGCGCATCGCCAAGCTGATCACCGAGATGGACGAGCCCTCCGGCGGGCAGCCGCAGTTCCGCACCGTCAAGCTGGACCGCGCCGACGCCCGCGACGTGGCCGGGGCCCTCAACAGCCTGCTCCGCGCCTGGCCGAGGAAACGCAACGAGACCCGCCCGACGGTCGCCTTCGACACCAAGACCAACACCCTCATGGTCAGCGGCAACGAGCCGCAGATGGCGGTCATCGAGAAGATGGTCGCCGACCTGGAGGCGGGCAAGAAGGAGCAAGTGGAGGTCCGGCTGATGCCGCTGGCGAACGCCCAGGCGGCGGAGGTCGCCCGGGCGCTGGGGGCCTTCTACGGCCCGAGAGCGGCGCGCGCGGCCGACCCGCACAGTCGGGCCGTCACCGTTGCCGCCGACAACCGGACCAACGCCCTGATCGTCTCCGCCCCGCCGGAGCAGTTCGCCGCCATCGCCGCGCTGGTCGAGAAGCTCGATCAGGCCGGCGCCGGCCAGCACGGGGTGGTGAAGGTCTATCCCCTGACGGACGGCGACGCCAAGTCGGTCGCCGCGGCGTTGAGCAAGGCGCTGGGCCAGGCCGGCGGCCGCCGAGGCGGCGCCGAGCAGGTTCAGATCGCCCCGGAGGCCGGCTCCAACGCCATCGTCGTCCGCGCACCCGACGCGGACCACGAACGCATCGCCCAGCTCATCAAGTCCATGGACAAGCCGGGGCAGCAGACGGATGCCACCTTCCGCACCATCAAACTCGCCCACGCCGACGCCCGGGAGGTGACCAACGCGCTGAACCGCATGGTCTGGGCCTGGGCCAGGCAGCGCGGGGCCCTGCGACCCACCATCGCCTTTAACAGCAAGACCAACACCCTCATGGTCAGCGGCTCGGCCAAGCACATGGACCTGATCGCCAAGATGGTGGCCGAGATCGATCAGGGCACTCCCGACCGGAAGGCCCAGGTCCAGCTCATCGCCCTGACCAACGCCCAGGCCCGCGAGGTGGCCCAGGCGCTGCGGACGTTCTACGGTCCCAGTGCCCGCACGGCGGCGGACCCCGCAGACAAGACCGTCACCATCACCGCCGACGAGCGCAGCAACGCCCTGCTGGTTTCGGCCCAGCCCGAGCAGTTTCAGGCCATCTCCGCCCTGATCGGCAAGCTGGACGTGGCGGACGCGGCCGGGGAAACCAGAAAAGTCGTCATCCCCCTGGAGCACGCCCCCGCCGACGCCGTGGGCAAGGCCATCACCCGCGCTTTCGCACCCCAAAGGGGCCAACGGGTCACCCCGACCGACCTGGTCGTCGCCACCGGCGAGCCGGCCACCAATACGCTGATCGTGTCGGCCTCGGAAAAGAACCTGGAAAAGATCCGCGCCCTGCTGAAGGAGCTGGACACGGAGACCGCCGGCGGGCGGAAGGTGGAGTTCATGCTGCTGGCCAACGCCAAGGCCACCGACCTGGCCCGGGTGCTGACGCAGGTGTTCCGCTCGACGCGCCGGCGGGGGGGCAAGGAGCCCCCGGCGGTCTCCGCCGACGCCGCCAGCAACGCCCTGGTCATGTCCGGGGCCAAGTCCGACCTGGACGTGCTGATGGTCATGGCCAAGCAGCTCGACCAGGCCTCGGTGGACTCGGCCACGGCGGTGCACATCCTGCCGATGAAGAGCGCCGACGCGGTGAGCGTGGCGAACATGGTTTCCCGGCTGTATCGGGAGTCGCAGAACGCCGCGCGGCGGGCGGGCAAGGCCGTCGAGCCGGTGGCCATCTCCGCCGACGCCGACGCCAACGCGGTGGTCGTCGTCGCCCCGGAGATCGAGTACAAGGCCATCTCCAAGCTGATCAACCAGATCGACGAGATGTCTCCGGGCAAGGCCAACCTCCGCCTGATCCAGCTCAAGAACGCCGACCCGCAGGACGTGCTGCGGGCGATTGAGGCGATTTACGGCAGCGGGGGGGCCGGGCGGATCCAGCGGCGGCGCCAGCCCTCCCCGCGGGCCACCCGCGGCAAGCCGCAGGCCAGCATCCTCTCCGGGCAGCGCGCCCTGCTGGTCAACGCCTCCGAGGAGGACTGGGAGA
>CAZNSB010000275.1:0-7157 GCA_964575155.1 uncultured Planctomycetaceae bacterium
AAAGCGGACATTCTTATCTGGTTAAGACCGGACATTACTATTCGGGTTCGACAGGTCCGTGCACAAAAGCCGTGACATGCCGGCGGCGCCGGCCTAGACTGAGGCGAAGCGGCCGAGTCGCCGCCGCAAGAGGAGACCAGCAATGACGGAATCCGACCAGCCATCCCCGAATCAGACGGGCCTCGCCCAGCAGCCCGCGGCCGGAGCGGCCCCGGCGGCGCCCGCCCCGGCGCCGGTGCGGTTCTACGTGGAGGGCGTCGTGCGTCCCTCGTTCTGGCGGCGCGTGGTCTCGGCCGTTGGGTTGTTCCTCTTCGTGGGCGCCCTGGGCTTGAACGTGGTCTTGCTGTGCGTGCTGTCGGCGACCCTGGTGGGCCCGCGGGCGCTGCGGACGACCGTCCTCCGCCCGGGCGAGGACGATCAGGTGGTGGCGTTGGTGGAGATCGCCGGCTTCCTGGACGGGGAGCAGGCCCGGCTGGCGGAGAGGTTCTGGCGGCAGGTGCGGAAGGACCCCAAGGTCAAGGCCGTCGTCCTCCGCGTCGACAGCCCCGGCGGGGGAATCTCCGCCTGCGACCGCATCTACAAGTACATGAAGGACCTCCGCCGGACCGCCAAGAAGAAGCTGGTCGTCTCCATGGGCGGCGTCGCCGCCAGCGGCGGGTACTACATCGCCGCGCCCGCCGACGCCATCTTCGCCGAGAACACCACCGTCACCGGCAGCATCGGCGTCATCGGCCAGATCTGGGTCCTCAAGGAAACCCTCGGAAAGCTCGGCATGAAGGTCAGGCTGCTTCCCTCGTCCAAGGCCCGGGCATGGAAGGCGGCCGGCAACATCTTCGAGGAGACCCCGGACTACCAGGTCGCCGAGTTCCAGAAGATCATCGACGACATGCACGAGATGTTCGAGGCCGTCGTCCGCAGGGAGCGCAACATCACCCCCAAGCCGGCCACCAGGACCTACAAGGACGCCGCCGGAAAGGAGTTCACCGTCGAGGAGGTCGAGCCCTTCAACGGCCGGATCTTCCTCGCCGAACGCGCCAAAGACCTCGGGCTCGTCGACAAGCTCGGGTACCTCGAGGACGCCATCGAGGAGGCCAAGACCCTCGCCGGGCTGACCCGCCCCAAGGTCGTCCGCTATGCCCCGCGCAAGACCCTCCTCCAGGAGATGGGCTCCGGCACGGGCGGGAAGGTCGGCCTGGACGCGAAGAAGATCCTGCACGACCTCCAGACCCCGCGGGTGATGATGGTCTGGAAGCTGGGGCAGTAGGCGGGGTCCACCGGGCAGGTGTCGCAACGTCAACGGCGCCGAACGGCAGGCCCGCCGGCTGGCCGGCCGGCGCCTTTGGCTGGCAGGCACCTCACTGCCGCCGGCCCCCCAGCACCGCCGCGACGAACTCCGCCACCGGCGCCTTGCCCCGCGGCGACACCACCATGCTCGCCGCCCGGCGAAGCGCCTCGGGGGCGTCCGCCGGGGCCGCCGACAGCCCCACCCCCTCCACCATGGACAGGTCGTTCTGGTCGTCGCCGATCGCCGCCATCCGCCCCGGCGAAATCCCACAGCCCTGACCCACGTACACCAGCGCGCTGAGCTTGTGGGTGCCGGCGGCGAACGCCTCGGCGATGTGCACCCCGGTCCGCGGCAGGTGGATGGACTGGATCTCGATGCGTCCGGCGAACCGCCGCCGCAGCGCAGCCACGGCCGCGGCGGCGCCGCCGGCCTCGTCCAGCACGCTGATCCGCAGCGGCCTCGCTCCCCCCTCCGCCTCCAGCCGATCCACACGCCGGCACCGGCTCGGGCGGCGGGCGAAGAACCGCTCGTATAGCGGCTGGCCCGCCCACTCGCCCAGGAGGTAGTAGTCGAAACCCTCCCGCCACCCGTCCACCAGCGCCATCACCGGATACCCCATCTCGCGCATCGCCCCCGAAAGCTCCCCGGCCGTGGGGTGGTCGAAGGGCCGGCTGTAGAGGCTGCGCCCGGTGGCCGGCTCGGTCACCACCGCACCCCCCACGCACACCACCGGCGCCCACGGCGCCGGCAGGGCCAGGGCCTCCCACACCCCGCGGACCTCCCGCCACGTCCGCCCCGTGCACAGGCAGACCGTCACCCCCGCCTCCGCCGCCGACCGAAGCGCCGCCGCGTCCGCATCGGCCGGCTCGCCCCCGGCCACCAGCGTCCCGTCCACGTCCACGGCCAGAAGGCGGTATGTCCGATCGCGCATAGGGCACTCCCTGGAGGCCGAAGCCTTGGCGAAAGACGCGTCGCACAGTGCCCTGGGTGTGAGGTCGGTCTATGGACCGTTGCGCGGAACGGCCTTTCCGCCGGTCACCGCCACGTCGGTGCGTTGATAGACGGCCTTTCCCTTCAGTTTCTTGGCCGGGTTCCGAATGCCGAAGGTATGCGTTCGGCCGCCGCCAGTCGCGCCCGCTTTGCTTCCTTCATACTTCCAGTCGCTCTTCTGGACGAACACCACGTCCACCCGCCAGATGACGACCGGGCGGTCGCGTTCGAGGGAGGACGTCGTATCCACCAGGTAACGCCAGACAATGTACCAGCCCGGATGATCGTAATGTGACTGCACCGCCCACGGACGCTTGCTGGCCTTGCACTCAAGGCATTCCTCGGCCGGAGGCTTGGGCCCGCCGCCCCGCTTCTTCAGGTCGGGAAAACGCTGCTGGGCCTCATCAACGTGTCGGCTCTTTTCGTAGACACTGTTGGCGTCGAGCGCTCTTGTCGCATAGATGCCGACAAGGGCGCTGAAGACGTTGGCCTGCTCAAAGTACAGGTCGGTGAAATCTGCGAGTTCGCGTTCAACGTACTCAACGGCTTTTCTTATTGCGGTCAGCGTGAGTCCTGGGGGCACCGGCACCGACCTATTGAAATCTTCTCTTCGAACCATTGCCGTTGCTTTCGTTGGGCTTGTAGGCCGCCAGCTTGGGGATGGCCTGCCGTGCCATGGCAAAGTACTCAGGATTGACTTCCAGGCCGATGCTGTGGAGCCCGCAGGCGGCGGCGGCGGCAATCGTGGAGCCGGAGCCCATGAAAGGGTCGAGAATGACGCCCCTGCCCAGGGGCAGAGCAGCTCGGACGATCTGCCGCAGGAAATGCTGTGGTTTCAGCGAAGGGTGCGGCGCCACTTCTCGCTCCACCCCGCGTGCCGGGCCGGAGTAGATCAAGTCCTTGAAAGGCTCTTCCGCCGATATCCTGCGGACACCGCCGGCACCCCATTTTCTTAGGTTGTCCTGGACGCGGCCTTCACAGGGCTTGCGGAACAGCCCCCACGGCTCCCAGCAAGATCGGGGCATTACCGAGACGTCCCCGAACTCGTGGTGGGCGTTCTTTGGGCGATCGCCCCCTCGCAATGTCTGGACAACGCGAATGATCTCCCCCCTTTTCTCGAAGCCTGCCGCGATAAAGGGCTCGTAAACGAGGTACGAAACCAGCGGGTTGGTGGCGACGAATACGTGGGCGCCGGGCACAAGGATCGGCATGAGCCTGCCTGCAAGCTGGGCAAAAAACGACCTTAGTGCTTCCTTGTCTTTCTTTTTCAGCACCGTGAAGCGCGGCAGGGGGCTGCGCTTGCACCCATCGAAGCTCGGCGGAATCCGCCACACGCCGCCCTGACCGTTCTTTTTCTTTGCGAGCTGCTCGGGCGTGTACTCCAGCAAACCGTAGGGGGGATCCGTCACCACCGCGTGAATGGACTGGGGCTTGCCCTCTGCCAGCCATGCGAAGCCGTCCACCAGGAACACTTCATACGGCCCCCGCCGTGGTTGTGACCTCGCCCCCGGCTCAAAAAGCCTGGTCTGCCTCGCGCTCATCAAGTGCAAATGTAACTGCAACGGCAGAAGTGTCAACGGCAAAGGCCACGGCCGGGGAGGTGGGGCTTCGCACCTGAGGCGTTTGCCCGGCCGGGGCTGCCGAAACGGTCCTGGCCCGGCCGGGGCTACTTCGGCACGGTGGCCAGGAGCTTCTTTCTCTCGGTGAGGATGCGGGCCTGCTCCGCCGCCAGCCGGTTGATCTGGGGCCGCCCGCGGGCCGTCCGCAGGTCGTAGCGCCGCTTGACCTCCAGCAGCTTCAGCTCGTGGGCGTCGCGCGCCCGGGCCCGCAGCCGGGCCGCCAGATCCGGATCGACTTCCTCGTAGGCGTCGGCCCGGCGCAGGTCGTCGCGGTACTCCAGCCGGACACGCCTCCTGTCCAGGTCGTATTCCTTCTTGAAGTTCGCCAGGTCCGCCTCGGCGGCCCGGCCGCTGGCGCGGACGGCCGCCAGGTCGCTGGCCAGCCGGTCCAGCTCGGGCTGGATCTCCTTCAGGTACGCCTCCCGCGCCGCCCTCCGCGCCTCCCGCTCCAGCCGGAGGCGGTTCTCCTTCCCCCGCTGGGTCATCAGGTACCACCCGCCGCCCCGCGCCCGGTGCCACTGGTCGATGCCCAGCGCCGCGTGCAGCGTCTCGACGCTCTCGGCCGTGCCCTTCGCCAGCCCGCACGCCACCGCCTCCCTGGCCGTCAGCGTCAGGTAGCTCCCCCGGCGCTTCAGGACCTTGCCCTCGCTGCCCTGGGCGACCTTGGGGCGGCCCCGATCGGTCACGACCACCAGCTCCAGCTCCGGGTCCATCATGCCGCGCATCAGCAGGTCCGAGTGCCCGCCCATCTGCGCCGCCGACCGGCACAGCGCCCGGACCTGCGAGCGGAGCCTTGCCGGCATGGTCTGGGGCGTGCCGTCCGGCGCGACCGTCAGCACGGCGACGTTCCCGATGGTCCCGTCGGGGGTCATGTAGATTTCCCGGCAGCCCATGGCGCAGACGGCGGCCGCCGACAGCGCCCGGCGGACCAGGGCCACGATCCGCAGGTCCTTGTTCCTGGCCAGGACGTCCAGCATGGCCTTGAGCCCCTCGCCCGTCCCGCCGAAGGAGTCGAAGTACAGCACGACGACGTCGGGCTTCCGGCTGCGGGCGTCGTTGAGGGCCTGGGCGAACGCGTTGGGCAGGACGTCGTGTCCGATGGTGCCGGCGATGGGCAGGGGGTAGTATGTCGGCCCGGCCGGGGCGGAGGCCGGTTTCGTGGCCGGGGGCTTTCGCGGCGGAAGCTTCGCGCGGACGATCGACCGGATGTCCTTGCGGCGGACGGACACGACCATCTTCGCCCCGTACCGGTCGATCTCGAACTCCACCGCCCGCTCGTCCTCGGAGAGGACCCGCCCGGTCAGGACGGTGCCGTCGGTCTTGGTGATGGTGTCCGCCGGCAAGGCGCCGGCGACGACGCCTGCGAGGATTCCGGCCAGCAGGAGGCGCCCCCACGAACCGGGCGCGCCGGCCCGCGGGCGCTCCGCTTCCCCCGGACGGGCCGCGTCGGCGAATGTGGCAGGCGGCGTCTTCATGATCCTCCGTATTGTACACCAAGCTTCACCTACCTGTGCGCGTCAGTTGCGATCTTCGGGTGCTCGGTCAGCAGGTCCCCGAACCGGACCACGGGGGTGATGATCTCCTCGCCGCTGATCCTCCCGGCGAAAAAAAGGATCACCGGCGTTGTACTCACCGGCCACGCGGGCCATCATGGAACCGGCGCTTCCGGTTGGCGGCACGGCTTGCGAAGTGGGTCGGGCAGAGACAATGATCAGGCCCATGAAGAAAGAGGATATCCCCGAGGTCCTCCGGGGCTGGAACGAGGCCCTGCCCTTGGACGCGGCCGGTGCAGAGAAGTTCGAGCGGATCGTTCTGGGGGATCCGAACTACGACGCCGGCGGCACGCTGGTGGCGGTCGGGCGGGGCGGGATCGTCGGCTTCGCGACGTGCGTGGCTCCGCAGTTGAGCCCGGAAGACCAGGAGAGCTGGCGGGCGGCGGAGAAGGATTTCGCATTCCTGAAGGGCGTGTTCTATGGGGACGAGCCTGCCGGCGAGGCGCTGCTCGAGCGGGTCACCGAGTTCGCCCGTTCAAGGCGGAAGCGCATCATCCGCATCGTGCAGTACGGGGGGGGGAAGTGGTTCTTTCCCGGGATCGATCTGAGATACGAGGGGCTGCTCGGCTTCTTCCAGCGGAACGGCTTCGAGCAGACCCGACAGATTCAGGACGTCACCCTCGACCTGACGAGCTATCGCCCGGGCCGGGGCGAGTACCAGCGGCGGCAGTGGGAGAAGCTGAAAGCCGCCGGGATCGAGATCGTCGCCTACCGGCCCGAGCTGCTCCGCCCGGCGCGGGTGTTCGTCAAGGAGCTGGGCATACCGAGCTGGTTCGGTCCGGAATGGGAGGAGCAATGGGCCGAGACCCGGCGGGTGGTCCTCGCCGTCGGCGGCGGCCGGGTGCTGGGCTTTTCCCGCTACGGTCTTGCGGCCGACGAGACGGGCGTGGGGCAGCTCGGCCCGATCGGCACGCTGACAGCCGAGCGGGGAAAGGGCATCGGCAGTTGCATGCTGGACGAGTGCATGGGAAAGCTCAAGGCCGCCGGCGCCAGGACGTCCGTGGCCCGCTGGGCGAACACGCCCTTCTACCTGAAGAACGGCTGGCGGGTCTGGCGGGAGTACGCCGTGCTTCAGAAGCGCATATAGGTCCGCGGGGGCTGCCGAAGTTATTGGCAAACGTGCGCAGGTCCATCACGTCCACCTCCCCGTCCAGGCCCGGTAGTGGCTGCCGCGGCGGGGGCGATTGACGGCACTACACATAGGGTGGAGGGTGACGCATTGTGTGGAGTGAAACGACGATGAAACGGATTGACACGCGGCCCCCCGGGTGGCGTGGCGAGGCCGCCGCGGCATCGCCACGGCCGCAAGCGGCGGCCGCCGGGGCGGGGGCGATTGACGGCACTACACATAGGGTGGAGGGTGACGCATTGTGTGGAGTGAAACGACGATGAAACGGATTGACACACGGCCCCCGGGGTGGCGTGGCGAGGCCGCCGCGGCATCGCCACGGCCGCAAGCGGCGCCGGGTAAAGGGCCCACGAATGGAGTGGTTTGCCGACAAGGACTTACGGCGCTTTCGGCCTGGCCGCTTTCACCAATCACCCCGCCGGGGCGGAACGCGCAAGGGTTTGCGAGAAAATGGGTTGCATGGGTTAACGCCCGGTAATGGACCGGTAAAAGTTTTAACTAATGGCAAGGCCGCCAGGGCGGCCGCGGGGAGGTGCGACGATGCCCAACGCCAAACACAAACCCTATGACGACGACGAGCT
>CAZNSB010000276.1:0-7156 GCA_964575155.1 uncultured Planctomycetaceae bacterium
ACACTTTCCCTCACACGGCCGGACGAGACCGGCCGTGGCACACATGGGTTTTCTCGCACGGCCGGACGAGACCGGCCGTGGCACACACGGGTTCCCTCACACGGCCGGACGAGACCGGCCGTGGCACACACACTTTCCCTCGCACGGCCGGACGAGACCGGCCGTGGCACACATGGGTTTTCTCACACGGCCGGACGAGACCGGCCGTGGCACACACGCCACACCGGCAAGCCATCGCTGTTTGGCTTGCGTCTTGCGGCCCGCCTCCGGCGGGTAAACTTGTGGCCCGCCTCCGGCGGGTAAACTTGCGGCCCGCCTCCGGCGGGTAAACTTGCGGCCCGCCTCCGGCGGGTAAACTTGTGGCCGAGTTCTATTCTACCGGCGCCAGTTCCAGGTTCCAGACGTTGACGGGCTTCCAGGTCTTCGGGTCAGCGGGCGCGAGCGCCAGGTGGTACACACCGGGCTTCTCGACCGTGACGGTGCCGAGGTCCACCCACACCTGCTTGAACCAGCCTCTGGTCTTGGGAATCTCGGCCGTGTGCGTCTGGCCGGCCAGGCGGCACGTCAGGCCGCTCGGGCCGACGGCACTCGTGAACTCGCCGCGCACCGCCCACGTGCCGGCCTTGCGGAGCCAGACGAGCCAGTGGCAGCGTTCCTCCGGGTCGTCCCAGGCGCCGATGTTCGGCCGGCCGCCCACGTCCTGAACGCGGACCTTCGTGCCTTCCAGCGTGACGGCCCCGGGCGGCACGTGGACCGCGCCCGGCATGCTGAAGCGGGCGTCGCGGCTCAGGCCCACCTTGAAGCCGGTCAGGCGGAACGCAAAGGCGTGCTTGCACGGGCGCTTGGCCTCCGGCAAATCGGGCACGCGGATGACGAGTTGCTTCCTCCCGTTGACGGTGTGCCCCACGTTGCCCTCGTGGCCGAGCAGGGCCACGCGGGCGCCGGCCTCGGCGCCGTCGACGCGCATGGATCGGATCGTGAGGTCGCCCTCCGGCCAGGCGAGGACGATGGCGTACAGCGCGGAGCCGTCCTTGGAGCGGGTGAGCCGGACGTCGCCCGCGGTGAACGGCTTGTCCTTCTTCTCCGAGAAGCCGCCGCCCCCCGCCTGGCGGCTGGGCCCCTCGCCATAGACGAGCCACGGGCGGGTATCGTAGATGGCGTCGCCGTTGACCCTCAGCCAGTCGCCGATGCCGAGCAGGATGGCGCGGGCCTCGGGGTCGATGCGGCCGAGGCCGTCCGGCCCCACGTTCAGCAGCATGCACCCGTTCTTCGAAACGATGTCGACGAGCACGTCCACGATCTGGTCCACGGTCTTGTACTTCGGGTTCTTGTAGTAGTACCACGGCCCGACGGCGGTGTCGGTGAGCCAGGGGTAGGCGGTCAGGCGGTCCGCCCGGCCGCGCTCGAAGTCCAGGATGCCCGTGTGCTCGTGGATGTTGCGGTGCTTGTGCGCCACGCCGACCTGCCTGCCGTGGGCGGCGGCCCAGTTGTAGTAGTCGGCGAACATCCGCTGCTGGTACTCCGGGGTCACGACGCTGCCGAGGCCGAAGTCGTGCCAGATGAGGTCCGGCTCGTACTTGGCCACCACCTCGTTGACCTTGGCCAGCCACTGGTCGAGGAACCGCTTCGAGGGCGGGGCCTTGGGCTCGTGCGGCTGGCCGTAGAGGTCGGCGCAGGCGGGATCGCCGGCATCGAACTTGTATGCGGGCTCGAAGTATCGCCACGTAAAGCCGTGATGGAACGTGGCAATGAACCGCATGCCGCGCTTCCGTATGGCCTTGGCCAACTCGCCCGTGATGTCGCGCTTCGGCCCCACGTCCACGCTGTCCCACTCCGTCAGCGCGCTATCCCACAGGGCGAAGTTCTCGTGATGGATGGCCACGGGGCCGGCGAAACGGGCGCCCGCCCTGGCGAACAGGTCCGCCCATTCGTCGGCGTCGAACGCCGGCGCGGTGAACCGCCTGATGACGTCCTTGTAGCCCACGGTCTTCTGGTCACCGAAGTGTTCCTGGTGGTACGCGAACTCCCACGCCTTGGGCATGTACATGCTGCGGCCATACCATCCGCTGGCCCGCTCCGAGTGCATGTTCGCCAGCGAGATGGGGCCCCAGTGGGTGTAGATGCCGAACTTGGCGTCGCGGAACCACTCGGGCGGCTCGTGCCGGGCAAGCGATTCCCACGTGGGCTCGTACGGCTTCTCGGCCGCCGGGGCGAGCGCCGGTATGAGGGCGACCAACAGCAGTGCGGGCATCAGGCTTCGGGTCATCGCAGGTCTCCCGTCGAGATTGTCACGACCGGGTTCAGGAAAGTTCGGCGCGGTCGGTCGGAGCCTGTCCCGAGCGCCGCCGAGGGGCACCGACCGCGCCGCACTCGCATCGTGCACGGTCCGGAAAAAAGATGGTCCGGACACGGTGCGAATGGGTGTCTGTACGGCACGCCTGTAGCCTGCATTCCGCATTGCTACTCTGCGAAGCAGCGCTTCGCTGCGAAGCACGAGTCCGTTTTCCGCGTTGCTACTCTGCGAAGCGGCGCCTTGCTGCGAAGCACGAGTCCGATTTCCGCGTTCCGCATTGGAACTGACGGGCACCAGGGAAAAGACCTCCCCATACGGGCCCGGTGGAAACAAGGGCGGGGCAAAACGCCCTTGACACGGGGGCGGTTATGGGGGGCCGCGGACCTCTTGCCGAAGGACCCTGTTGGGCAATGCAAGAACCGGGCGCCACTTGCCCTCCAAGCGCACAAAGTGCATCTCACCGTCATCGCCCAGGCAGGGTTGGGCTGCAAAAAACGACTCCGTATGCTCCCGTGTATTCGGCGTTTTTCGGTGACCGGCGTAGATGATTTGTCCCTTCTCGACAGAAGCCAGGACCACGCGAGTGCCTGCTTCCAGTCGAACCCTGTCCGATGACGCGACGCGCACCGTATAGTCATTGTAGTTACCAACACCCTCAGCCTCCGCTCGGAACACCGCTACGGCGTCCATCATGCCTTCTGGAGGACCGCCGTGGCCATACCACGTGACGCAAAGGGACGTAATGGCAGCCCAGTCACGCTCTCTGTACGCATCACCGAGCGAGGACAAAACAGCCAAGATGGACTTACGGTCTACCTCAGTCAGTTCTTCGACTCTATCGGCGTCCTCCCAAATCCATTGGACTGGCGCGGCTGCCTCGAACCTGAAAGACTCTTGCTTCTCCAATAGTCTTTGACGTTCCTGATAAGGCACTTCCAACAGGGAGGCCGGGTCGGGCATCGTCACCTTGCACACAATTTTGGCAGACCGAAAACCAGAAAGCATGCCCGTTTGCACGGGCCGGGGAAAGCCAAACAGGCAGACGTCGCGCTCCTCCATCCGCAGCTCACAAACACGATCATTGCCCACACGCATCCGGAATCTCTGATTCCCTATCGTTCCCCCCTGCTCGTTCGGGCCCACTGTGAGCCGCCCTGTATTCGTGCCATCAATAACGAATGGCGTGACGCCGACGCAGCTCATCACCCATATGTCCGAACTACCTTCATGTGGCCTCTCGGGTACCTTCCCAAGAACACGAAGCCGGAAGCCGCTACTGCGGCGAGTCACGGGTTGACCGTTCATCTCAAGGCCGGCAGCGTAGCCTGTTTGCGGCACACTAAGAAAATAGTGTGTCAGCGCCTCGGGTTGCTGCGCACATGCCGAAGGCGTCATCAAAAAAACAAACAAGGCAAGAAACCCACTAATCAAAAACGGCATGGCCTTATTTTGTGTTAGCGTATGTTGCATGTGTCTTTCCCTAACACATAGGTGGCTTCGGCCCACTCTAAATAAGCGAGGGCTCCGCGGCTCTCCCTATACCCCGCCTGCCTTGGTTACTCGCCCCGAGGATGGATTGAGGGGTTATCTGGAAACACGATACCATTTTCTCTTCCCCTTCTCGGCTTGCCTGCAGTGCCAGACACAAACCGCCGGACCTGTGGGTGCTCCAGCCGCCGCAGGAACTGAAAACGGTATTGCGTCCCAGGAATTGCCCCCAACATGGTATTGTGTCCGCCCGAAATCCCGACCTCCCCATACGGGCCCGGTGAAAACAAGGGCGGGGCAAAACGCCCTTGACACTGTGGGCGGTTATGGGTGTCCCCCGAATTCTCCGAATTTTCAATCAGAGCACTCAGAGCAAGACGAAAAGCAAGATCAGTGCACAGCATGCCAAAAATGCGATCCCACCCAGCACATAACGCAAGGCGTCCGATTGCCTCACCTTTTCTGACACCTGGCACAAGAGGCCCCACAGCCCCAGGCTGCCTGTGATCTCTGCATAGACCGCCAAATTGGCCGCAGTAAAATCGTGTTCCGCGTCCACTGCGACGAATCATCCGGAACAAAGAAAAGAAAGATGCTAATTACGGCCGCGACACTTAGGGCAACTAAGCCCGTATAGGCTATCCAAGCGCAGGCACGGGGATTGAGCCGCGTCCAGAGCAGGCTGGTGGCAGAGTTTTTAAGTCGTTTCATACGGTCGCCCATATCGGCATCCCACCAGCATCCTGGCTCACCGGCGTGGCGCCTGTCCCTGGGGTTATCTGGTTATCTGGTGTTATCTGGGGACATAATACCATTTTCTCTCCCCCTTCTCGGCTTGCCTGCAGTGCCAGACACAAACCGCCGGACCTGTGGGTGCTCCAGCCGCCGCAGGAACTGAAAACGGATTGCGTCCCTGGAATTCCCTGGAATTCCCTATGGCTTTCTCCCTCGTTGGGTGGGACGGGTTTAAGCAAAAAATGGTGTCGTGCCCCCGGAATAACCCCCTGGAATAACCCGGCTTATCGCGCCCCGCATATGCAAAGTAACTACGGTATGTTCCACACGCCAAACGCCTCGCACTTTCCGCATGGATATGCGGATGCTAACATCGGAGGTGCCACCGGCAGACTTCACCGTGCAGACGGTGGCTCTATCTTCTTCAACGTCCTCCACGGAAACGATAAGCTCTCGCCAACTCAGTATCTCCCCCGCTACATCCATCATCTCCTCGAAGTCCGCCCGCGAGATAGGCATGGTGTCACAGTAGTGATCTTTGAAGCGAAACTCGAACCACATGCTGACCGGATAGGGCATGGTTGCAAACCAAATCCCAATGCCGACGCCGGCCAGCGTGAGTATCGCACAACATACAAGGACCACCTTTTTCATCTACCTATCCCCCAGTCGTAGGGCGCGTGCTCCGCACGCACGCGGCCGGTGAGCCGGCGATACGATGGATTCCGCGTGCGTCCAAAGGACGCACCCTACACGCTCGCGCAACGAAAAACCACGGCGGGGCAAGACCCCGCGTGGCACATTCGCCTTTCGCGCGCCGGCAGAAACTCCCTCGTGTTCGCTGCTGACGACCAGGCCGCGGTCGTCGGTCAGATTGAAGTAGTAAACCGTCGCGGCCTCGGGCAGGTCCGCGGAAACCTTTCCTGCCGCGGCGTCCAGCGATGCCGGGGCCGCCTGCCACTTCCGTTCCTTCCACGGGCCGGCATCGAGCGTGTAGTGCAGGACGGCCTTGACGACGGGCACGGCGCTTTCGAACGTGGCCCAGGCACCGGCCCCCTCGCGACCGCCGGCGACGAACCGCGCCAACGGCTTGCCGCCTCGGAGGACCGCGTCGGCCATGGCGCGGATTTCCTCGGGCTTCTCGCCCGGCCCGCCGTGACCGTGCGGCATGCGCGGCCGGATGCACAGCATACGCGGCCCCTTCGGCAGACGGTAGGACTTCTGGAGCGAGTCCATCGGGTACGCGAAATCGTTCGTGCCGGTGACCCAGAGCATCGGCAGGCGCGCCTCGGGCAGGTAGCGGGACGGGTCCCAGATCGCGAGCCAACGCTGCGCCTTCTCAGGCCCCATCTTCTGGAACCGGCCCAGCCACGTCGAGTTGTGGCCCAGGAAACCGCAGCCGTACACCGGGACCGCAAACCGGAACCGGTGGTCCACGCCGGCGACGATGCACGTCAGGTAGCCGCCCCAGGAGATGCCGGTGATGCCGGTCCGGTCGGTGTCCACCTGCGGCAGCGAACGGAGAAAAGAGTGGGCCAGGATGACGTCCGCCACGGCGTGGTACGTCCACTGGTCCCGGACGGGCTCGTCGATCTGGTCGAACCCGCCCCAACCGGGCGGGCCGCCGCGGGCGTGCCGCGGATGGTTCTTGTAACCCCCGCTGCTGACGCAGCCGCACGTGTCCATCGCGATGGCCGCGTAGCCGCGCTCCATCCACATCCGGACCCACGGGATGAATGCCGACCCGCCGCCGCCGTGCACCAGCACCATCGCCGGGACCTTCTGACGCTCCCCCGGCGCGGGCAACCCGTAGTAGGCGAAGACGCGGGTGGGGTTGCCCTTCCACGGCAGCCCCTCGTAGAAGATGGCCTTCACGTCCTCGGCGGTGCGAGCGGGATCCTCAAAGACCCCGGGGGCAACGGAGAGGGCCTGGAGGTTCCACGGCGGGGCGCCGGTTTCCGCACCGCCGGCGCCGCACGCCATGCCGCCCAGCACGACGAGGATAGATGCAAGCCACGACTTCCGCATGCGGGTGCCTCTCACTGGGCCTGCGCCTTGCGGCAGCAGGCGGATGGCCGCGGTACACCCCGGCCTACGTCATGCTACTTCGACTCCGCGCTGCGGGCGATGGCGACGTCCTTCTTCACCTCCTCCGCGAGCGCCTCCCAGTCGAGCACCCGCGTGCGGGCGAGCAGTTGCGGACGGTACTGGCGAGTCGCCACCTTCGCGTACAACTGCCAGTACGCGACGGCCTCCTCCAGGCAGGCGACCGCCGTGTCTTTCCGGTCGCTCCTGGCGGTCGCCTCAAAGAGGGCGAGTTCGGTGGCGCCGCGAATCTTCGACGCGTAGTAGTGGCCGAGGCAGGCCATCGCCTCGATGTCGCCGAGCGTCCGCCGGAGGTCCTTGGACGGTTTCGGCGCGCGCTGGCGGACGGCGGCCACGCCGGCCAGCGCCGCGGTCGCGTGCCGGTCCAGGAGGTCCGCCACGTGCAGGGGCGTGCCGACCTCGGGCTCCTCGCCCTTCAGCCGGGCCGCAACGTAGTCCTTGATCGGCATGAGGCCGCTCGACTCCATCGTGGGGTTGTCGATGAAGTCGCGGACGGTGTGGAAGCCCTTGCGCTGGTCCATGCAGCCCTCGACG
>CAZNSB010000277.1:0-7121 GCA_964575155.1 uncultured Planctomycetaceae bacterium
GCGAGGAAGCGGCGGACGATGTCGGGGATCTTGAACCACTCTCGGCCTTTCATGTACGTTCGGCAGCGGTTGCGGAAGGGTTTCTTCCAATGGGGGGGGACGTTCTTTGCGCCGATGGTCGCCCCGATGATGGAGCCGACGGTCGCCGCGGTGCAGTCGCAGTCGTAGCCCATGGCCACGGTGGTTCCGATGGCGCGGGTCAGGTCGCGCCCGCCGAGGGCCACTCCCCAGACCGTCAGGCAGGCGTTGTTGTTGGTATGGACGGTGCTCATGCCGGCGAAGCGCCGGTCCACCAGCGCCTTGGCCTGGACGTGATCGCCAACCCGCGGCGCCGTCTTCAGCGCCCAGGAGACATCCCGGTAAAGCCGGCAGTCCTTGGGGATCTCCGTCAGGGCCAGGTGCAGCGCCTCGACGGGATCGTCCCCGGCCATGGCCGCGGCGATGACGGCGGAGAAGTACATCTCGCCGTAGATGCCGTTGTGCCGGTGCGAGAGGTAGGCGTCGCGGTAGGCCATCTCCGCCGCCCGCTCCGGCCAGCCGGCGCAGGCGTATCCCCACGGGTCCGAGCGGATGTCGGCGCCGATCCATTCCATGAAGGGGTTGTCCTTCACGGCGGCGCGTCGCCAGCTCACGCCGGCGCGGAGGTTGGCCAGGGCCACGCCCTCCGCCGTGCACGCCATCGGGAGGTACCGCAGCCAGGCCCTGCCCACGTCGGCGGTGGTGAAGTGCGGGCCGAAGTCCTCCAGGATCAGCAGGCCCAGGACGGTGTAGGTCATGTCGTCATCGACGGGGACGTGGCGGATCTTGCACCGGGTGTAGCCCTGGCGAAGGTCCTTGCCGTAGCGGGCGCGGTAGGGCTCGTCGGCGTCCGGCCAGTAGTCCGTCGGGGGGAACGCGGCCCCCAGGTGACGTGCCAGGGCGGCCATTCTCTCGGGGGCCCAGCCTTCCACGGGCGCGCCCAGCGTGCAGCCGGCGGCCCGGCCGAGGAAAGCCCCGCCGACGCGGTCGGCGTATTCGCCGGGCGGGAGCTTCCGGGAGATCCTTCTCGGCCCGTGGGGGCGGAGGGCCCGGATGGCGGTCAGTTCGTTGGGCTCGCGGCGGAGGTCGGCGGCGGGCCGGCGTGCGTTCTGGAGGGCCCTCCGCAGGGCGCGTGCGCGGCGGGTGAGGGCGGCGATCCGGCCGCCGACGTGGAAGCCCTGCTCGCGGCGGAGGTCCGCCCACAGCAGCAGCTTTCGCAGCTCCTCGTGGAGCGGGTTGAAGTAGGACACGGTCGGGCTCCTTTTTTCGAGGGAGTGTGGTGTTGCTGGAGAGGGAGTTTTGTCGATTCTCCCATAAGAGACAATAGCGAAATAATTTTTGGCGCTTGGGCGTTTTGAGCGACCCGGCCGGTTCGGCGGGGGTGTTCAAGATGTGACGGGCGAGGTTTTGCTGGGAGCCGAGTGGTCGTTGCCGTGGAATCCTTCCGATACACCTGCTGGTTACTCCCGGTGGGGCTGGTCTTCGCCGTGGCATCCGGGGCGCCGCAGCCCCGGCAGCGCCCTCTGACCCCCGAGCAGCAGGGCGAGCTGAAGACCTACCGGCTGCAATTGGCCGACCCGGAGCGCACCGCCAAGACCAAGCTGGAGGCGGCGAACCTCCTGCTCGGCCGGAGCTACCCCCAGGCCACCACGCTGCTCGTTGAGTTCCTTTCCGACCCCGCCAACCGCCCCGCCCGGATCGCCATCGCCGAAGCCATTGCCGAGTCGGGCAAGACCCGCCCGGAGTTGGTCGCGCCCCTGCTGGCGATGCTGACCGGGGAGGACGAGGAGGTTCGCCCCTGCGCGGCCAATGCGCTGACGGCGTTCAAGGACGACGGCGTTCTGGACGAGCTGATCAAGCTGGCGAGCGACCGCAAGACGGAGCGGTCGATCCGGCTGGTGGTCATCACCGCGATGCAGCGGGTCCTGGACAAGCGGGCGATCGACGCGCTGGTCCGGCTGGTGAGCGATCGCGACGAGGACATCCGCGGCGCCGCCTGCGACGTCCTGGGCAAGCTGACGCACATCCGGGCGTTCGGGCGCCAGCCCCGGCAGTGGCGGACGTGGTGGGCCAAGAGCAAGGACAAGCCGAGGTCGGAGTGGCTGGCGGACCTGGCCGACAACCTCACGCGGACCAACATCGACCTGGAGAAGGAGAACGCCGACCTGCGCCGGCGTCTGGCCGCCGCCATGAGGGGCCGGCACGACGACGCCGCCGAGGCCAAGAAGGACGCCGTCCTCACGGAGATGCTGGAGTACCCGGTGGCGTCGGTTCGGCTGGCGGGCGCGATGCTGGTGCAGGAGCGGCTGGCGTCGGGAAAGCCGCTGTCGGAGGCGCTTCAGGAGCAGGTGGCCGCCATGGTCGGCGACGCCTCCCCCGCCGTTCGACGGGAGGCCGCCCTGACGCTGGCGAACCTCGGCGGGGAGCGGGCCGTCAAGGTCATCACCGAGCGCCTCGACGCCGAGCAGACCTCCGAGGTCCGGGAGGTGCTGTACCAGGCGGTGGGGCTGCTTCGGGAGGTGGGGATGTGGGACCGCCTGGTGAAGGGCATCGAGAAGGAGGAGCGCCGCGCCGCCGCCGAGGCCGCCGCCGCCCTCGCGCGGATCGCCGAAAGGAACGGGCCGGACATCGCCCGCCGGGCCGCCGCCGCCGAGGCCCTGAGGAAGCGGTACCGGGCCGCCGGGAGCAACTCCGCCGTGCTGCGGGAGAACCTGCTGGCGGCGATGGGGCCCCTGAAGGACAAGCAGCTTTCGGGGCTTCTGACGTCGGCGCTGAAGGACCCGGCGGCGACGATCCGGCTGCGGGGGATCGAGGGGCTCCAGAAGCTGTCGCTTCCGGAGGGCTCTGCGGCGGTGGCCCCGCTGATCAACGACCCGGACCGGGGCGTCCGCCGGGCGGCCATCTCCGCCGTCGGGGCGCTGGGCGGGGCCAAGCACCTCGCCGACGTCATGGGCCGGACCAACCCCGCCGTCGAGCCCGACGCCGCCGTCCGCCAGCAGGCGTGGACGGTGGCCATGGCCCTGTGGGAGAACACCAGCCCCGGCGACCTCCGCAAGCTCGCCAAGCAACTGGAGCAGCGGGCCGACGCCAGGGAATACCTCATCCAGTTGCTGAAGCTGCTGCTGGGCAAGATCCCCGCCGGCGAGGTCGGCGCGTGGGCGCCGGTGCGTCTGCAATTGGGTGAGGCGCTGCTGGAGGCGGGCAGGCCGGCCGAGGCGGTGGGCGAGTTGTCGACGGTTCACGCGGCCCTTCTCAAGGCGGGGGGGGCGGACGCCCCGAAGGTCTGGCGGAAGTGGATCGAGGCGCTTCTGGCCGCCGACGACGTCTCGGCGGTCCAGAAGATCGCCGCGGAGCGCGACGCCGACCAGTTTGCCGCCGCCGTCGACGCCCTCACCCGCCGCGTCAACGCCCTCAAGGCCGACAAGGAGTGGGACAGCCTCGTCCGCCTCGGGCGGGCCGCCGAGCAGCGCCTGGCCAAGCGCCTGGACGATGCCCGCCGGAAGTGGCTCGCCGAGAGCCTCCGGGAAGGCGCGCAGCAGCAGCAACTGGAAGACCGGCAGCGCGTCGCCGGGCTCATCCAGCGGCTGGCCGGGGCCGACGAGGCCGCACGCCACGCCGCCCGCAAGGAACTGACTGACATGAAGGCCCGCGCCGTCGCCCCCCTCGTGCAGGAGCTCCGCAAGCTCCTGGCGGGCGAGAACCCCAGCCAACACGCCGAGAAGGCCATACTCGAGGTCCTCTCCGCCCTGGCCCCGCAGTTGAAGGGCTACCAGCCGGAGGCCAAGGTCCAGGACCGGCTGGGGACGGTGGAGGGCTGGCTGAAGCAGCTCGGCTCGTGAGCGGCCCTGCCGGCGGGGTTTGAAATCCTCCGGTCTGCGGGTATATTCTCTCACCTCGCCCCGCGGAAAGGATCGCAGATGGCCGGGTTCTGCATCGGGATCGACCTGGGGGGGACGTTCATCAAGTCGGCCCTGCTGGATGAGCAGCTCACCGTCCGCGCCCAGCAGGAGTTGCCCACCCCCGCCGCACACGGCGCCGATGCCGTGATCGAGGCGATGGCTGCCGCGGCCAGGGCGGCCGTCCGGCAGGCGGGCGTTTCCATCGCCGACGTCGCCGGCGTCGGGATCGGCTCCCCCGGGCCGCTGGACCTCGACGCCGGCGTGGTCGTCGCCATGCCTAACATTCCCGGCTTCGACAACGTGCCGATCCGGGACCGGCTGTCCGGGCTGGTGGGCCTGCCGGCGGTGCTCGACAACGACGCCAACGTCGCCGCGCTGGGGGAGTTCCTCGTCGGCGTCGGGCGGGACGTCCGGGACCTGGTCCTGCTGACGCTCGGCACGGGCATCGGCGGCGGGATCGTCGTGGACGGGCAGCTCCTTCACGGCGCCCACGGGATCGGCGCCGAGATCGGGCACATGATCGTCCAGCCGGGGGGCAGGCCCTGCGGCTGCGGGCAGCGCGGGTGCCTGGAGCGGTACGCCTCGGCGACGTACCTGGCCGCCCACGCCCGCCGGCTGATCGAGGAGGAGGGCCGCCCGAGCAGCCTGGCCAGCCTGCTTGGCGAGAAGGGCGGCTTCGACGCCCGCGACGTCCAGGAGGCCGCCCGCGCCGGAGACGACCTCGCCGGCGAGGTCTGGGGCGAGGCCGTCGACTACCTCGCCGTCGCCTGCGTCAGCCTGGCCCACGTCCTCGATCCGGACCTGATCGTCCTGGGCGGGGGCATGGCCAAGGCCGGCGAGGCGCTGATCGGGCCCCTCCGCCAGAGGTTCCGCCGGCAGTACTGGAAGCTCGACGAGCCGAGGGCCCGCCTGGTGCTGGCGGCCCTGGGCAACGACGCCGGCGTCATCGGCGCCGCCGGTGCCGCCTGGGGGGCGTTCGGGAAGTAGCGGCCCCGGCGCCGTCCCTGAAAGGCCTCCCGCCCGCCCGTGGGGGCGCCGCCGGGTCGTCGTTCAAGTCATTCCTGCGGGCGCCCCTGCTCGCCGCGGATCTCTCGCTCGCGGCGGAAGAACTCCTCGGCGAGGGTCGGCGTGACCTCGTCGGCCTTGACCTTCCGAATGTACGCGGCGAGGCAGTCGATCTGGAGGCCGGTGAGGATTTTTCCCTTTTCGGCCGAGGCCGGGCGTGCGTCGCCGGCCCAGTGGGTGGGGTAGTCGGCGTACCACCAGAACCCGTTCAGGCCGCCCTTGACGTGGTCCATCCGCCCGAGGCGCTCGCCGGTGCGGTCGCCGACGGCGTCCATCTTGACCAGCTCGGGGCGATGGGCCAGCAGGCAGGAGGTCTCGGACTCCCCGGCGTGCCCGCCGCCGTCGGTGTCGAGGGCGTCCTTCCAGGTCTTTCTCTGCTCGTCCGTCATCCCGTCGCCGTAGTCGAAGCAGTAGAGCTGGTAGCTCCTGGGCCTGGCCAGCATGCACTGGGTGAGGAACCGGCTCAGCCAGATGTTCCCGCCGTGGGCGCAGTACAGGACGATCCGGGTGAAGCCGTTCCGCCCGATCTCATCGAGGACGGCCAGCAGCAGCTCCAGGGTCATCTTCGGGTCGATGGTGATGGTGCCGGGGAAGCACTTGGCCTCGTAGATCTGCCCGAGGTACCAGGGCGGGAAGACGACGGCCGGCTCGCGCCGGGCCGCCTCCGTGCAGATGTGCATCCCGTTGATCAGGTCCGTCCCCAGCGGCATGTGCGGGCCGTGGCGCTCGATGATCCCCAGCGAGATCACGCACGTCCGCGTGGTCTCGATCACCGCCTGGGCGAATTCGTCACTGGTCAGCTCTTCCCAACGCATGAGTTTCTCCTTTGCAGGGGTCCTCAAGGATTCTTCTCCCCGCCCGCCGGATGTCAAATGCAAAAGCGCCCGGTCCCCCCTGGCTGGACTTGCCGCCCGCATCCGGTACAATGGGCGGCACTGATCGCTGCTCTTTTCCGTTCCATGGGCCGACGCGCGTGAAACTGCACCGCAAGCTCGGGTTCTGGGCCGTCTTCTGCATTGCCTCCGGGGCGATGATCAGTAGCGGGCTGTTCGTGCTGCCGGGGATGGCGTTCAGGATTTCCGGGCCGGCGGTCGTGCTGGCCTACGCCCTGGCGGCGCTGATGGTGATCCCGGCGCTGCTGTCGAAGGCCGAGCTGACCACGGCCATGCCACGCAGCGGGGGCAGTTACTTCTTTGTCGAGCGCAGCATGGGCGCCCTGCCCGGCGCCCTGGCCGGTCTGGCCAATTGGCTGTCCATCGCTCTCAAGAGCGCCTTTGCCATGGTCGGCATCGGCGCCTTCGCCAAGCTGATCTGGGATCGGACCGGCCTGCCCCCCCTGGGCGAGCGGGAGTGGATCTGGCTGGTCCGGGGCGTGGCCATCGCCTGCTGTGTGGTCTTCACGGTCCTGAACATCCTCAGCGTGAAGATGGCCGGGCGGGCCCAGGTGGTCATGGTGGGGGCCCTGCTGGCGGCGCTGGGGCTGTTCGTCGTCGCCGGCGTCCCGGCCGTCAAGCAGCACCCCAACTTCGACCACTTCATGGATGTCGGGTGGGGCGCCCTGTTCGCCACCGCGGGGCTGGTGTTCGTCTCCTTCGGCGGGCTGACCAAGGTCGCCGGCATCGCCGAGGAGGTCCGCCAGCCCGGGCGGGTCATCCCCCGGGCGATGATCCTCGCCTGGGCGGTGGTGAGCCTGTTCTACGTGACGGCGGTGTTCGTCACCGTCGGCGTGACCGAAGGCGGCGAGCTGGCCGGCGGCGAGTACGGAAGCCTGACCCCCCTGTCCCTGGCGGCGGAGAAGTTCCTCGGCGGCCCCGGCGTCATCCTGCTGTCGACCGCCGCCATCCTCGCCTTCGTCACCACCGGAAACAGCGGGATCCTCGCCGCCTCCCGAAGCCCCATGGCCATGAGCCGGGACAACCTCCTGCCGCGCAGCTTCCAGAAGCTCTCCCGACGCTACCGCACCCCCTACGTCAGCATCCTCGCCACCAGCTTCCTCATGATCGTCATGATCGCGCTGCTGGACATCCGCGACCTGGTCAAGGTCGCCAGCACGATGATGCTGATCCTGTTCCTGCTGATGAACGTGGCGGTTCTGATCATGCGCGGCAGCAAGCTCCAGAACTACCGCCCCGTGTACCG
>CAZNSB010000278.1:0-4829 GCA_964575155.1 uncultured Planctomycetaceae bacterium
GTGCAGCGTTCCCCGCCCCCCCGCCCCGAGGTGCAGGTCCCCCGCCGCCAGGGACCCGTCGGCGATGGCGTAGGTTCCGCTCGCGCCCGCGGCCGAGGCGACGTACAGGCCGGCGGCGACCGTCACGGCCCCGGCGCTCTGGGTCAGTTCGGCGGGCGCGTCGTAGCCGACCACCAGGTCGGCGCCCACCGACAGGCTCCCGCCGGAGTTGACGGCGTAGCTGCCGGCGGCGGCCCCGGCGGCGTGGCCGATCTGGAGGGAGCCGGCGAAGGAGCACGCCGCCCCGAACCCGGTCAGGGCGTTGACCCGAAGCACGCCGCCGGTCCCGCTGGAGGCGAACGCGCCATGACTGTAGACCTCGAACGCATCCGCGATCACCGTGCCCCCGTTCAGGTGGAAGGAGCCCTGGTCGGCGTAGCCCAGGAGGACCTCTTCGCCCACGCGGAGGGTCCCGCCGGAGATCGAGTAGGTCCCGCGGGCGCCGCTGTCGCGGGCGATGTAGAGCTGGTGGGCGACCGCGTGGGTCCCGCCGGTCTGCGTGAAATCGCCCCGCCCGTGGTTGCCCACGTTCTCGTAAGGGGTGGACAGCTCGCCGGCGTGGAGGTTGTACGCCCCCTCCGAGCCGGAATGAAACCCGATGGTGATGACCGTCCGGGCCGTGTGGACGCCTCCGGTCTGGTTGAACTCGCCCCGGCCGGAGTAGCCGATCCGCTCGTAGTCGGCCGACAGGGTCCCGCCGCCCAGGTCGTAGGTCCCCTCGGCGCCGGCCTGCCGGCCGAGGAAGAGGTTCCCGTCCATGGTGTTCGTCCCGCCGGCCTGGACGAACCGGCCGGCGCCGGCGGCCCCGACGTACTCGTAGAGGGTCTCGAGGCTGCCGGTGCCGCTGAGGCCGTAGGCGCCGGCGCCGCCCGCCTGCTCGCCCAGGTGCAGGCCGTTGGGAAACGTCGCCGCCCCGCCGGTCTGGGTGAAGGTGCCGGTGCCCTGTCGGCCGACGGTCGCGGTGCCGGCCCAGAGGGTCCCGGCGTCGAGGTCGTAGACTCCCTGGGCGCCCGGGCGCCGCCCGAGGACGAGGCTGCCGGCGACGCTGTTCTGCCCGCCCTGCTGGCGGAGGCGGCCGTAGCGGCCGTCGCCGACGACCTGGTGGGCGCAGCTCAGTTGCCCGCCGGCGACGATGTCCACGTAGCCCGCCGACCCCACGCCGGAGGAGTAGTCCACGCTGAGGTACCCGCCCTCGCAGCCGGCGCCGGCGACCCGGGCGTTCCCGGCCGAGGTGAACTCGACGCACGCGGTGCGTGCGGGGGCGGGGGAGAGGTCCCAGTTGGCGGCGGCGGTCCAGAGGTTCGAGACCCCGCCGGCGCCCAGCCCGGCCCACCTGGCGACGGCGAGGTCCAGGTCGTCCCCGACCTTCCAGGGGTGCTCGACGTTGGCGGCGTACGTGCCGCCGGGGCCCTCCCCGTCGGTGGCGTAGGGGTCGTTGGCGTAGGCGTGCTGGTACAGCGCGTGCGCCGTGGTGTACCCGTGGTCGGCCAGGGCGTCGGAGAAGGCGTCCACGAACCCGTCGTCGTACGACGGCTCGTAGTGGTTGCTGGCGGCGCAGCCGAAGCGCCTGCTCCCCGCCGTGATGCCCAGGTCATCCAGCATCCCGCCGGAGTAGCACTGGCTGTAGACGAACGCCTGCCGACCGGCCGAGAGGGCGCCGGCCCAGGCGGCGAGGTCCTCGTCGGCGATGCTCTCGCCCCACCCGGTGAGGACCTCCTCGCCGGTGACGTCGGGTTGGTCTTCCAGCCCGGCGCCGTGATCGAAGGTCCACAGCAGGACCAGGTCGGCGGCCCCGGCCGGCAGGGACGCCAGGGCGCTCTGGAGGTTCGCCCCCGTCGCGCTGAGGACGGTTGCCCCGGCGCCGACGGCCGCCGACCAGTCCGAGTTCGTGTCGTCGGAGATGTCCTTGGCAGGGTCCGTTCCGTCGGAGCAGAGGATCCGGATATTTTCCGGCCGGTAGTTCAGCTCGTCCACCAGCAGGTTGTAGAAGCGGAGCTGGTTGTCGTAGTAGCGGGGATAGTTCTCGGCCTTGGTTCCCCCGCCGGAGAACAGGACGGCGTAGTTCTCCCCCGCCGCCGCCGCGCAGAGGGCCAGCAGCGCCCCGCCGATCAGCCACGACGTTGTCCTGAGACGGCCGGCCATGTCAACGCCTTTCGGCGCAGCGGACGGAGGGCCTCTGCTTGGTGCCGAGCCTGCGCGGCCGCCGCGGGGCGGCCTGGGTCCCTCGCCGATCCTCCGGATGCGATGGACGCCCTATCTTACCATGAAACCGCGGCGGCGGGGGCGTGAAAACGGCGCGGACCGGAGGGGAGGGTGCATCCCCTGTTTGTAGGCGGGCCAGTGGGCTCAGCCCCCTGGGGGCATCTGATAGTGGCCACGGGCGCCAGCCCGTGGTCCGGTTGCGCCCCCCCCCGCAGAGCCCCGCCAGGGGCGATTGACGGCCTCAGTCGCCCCGCCGGGGCTCCATGCGAAAACGCCCTTGATCACCCCGGGCTCGCGCCCGGGGCTATTATCATTCGTGCCTGACGGCACGGAGGTCCTGTCCGTGCATGGCGTCGGGCGCCCGCCGGCCGTGCTGGCCGGACATTTGCCTCCGTTCGCTGCCTACGAACTGGGGATGCACCCGAGGGGACGGGCCGGGGCCTCAATCGGCCCCTTCGGGTTGGCCGGGTTCGGCGGCGCCTTCTCGCGCCAGCCGGTGCCGACCCGGCAGCAAAAGGTCGGCGCAGACGATCTCCTCGCCCAGATCGGCGGCGGCGGTGGCCAGCACCTTCCCGGTCGCGTCGATGATGCGGCTCTGCCCGTAGCCGTGCCAGGTCGGAACGGGCGTCTTGGGGACGGTCCAGTTGGCGGCAACGATATGAAAGCGCTGGTACCTGGCGACGGCAGGCAGGTCCTTCTCGAACCACTCGCTGTCGGCGCCCTCAACCCAGGCGACGGAATACAGGAGGACGTCGATGTTCTTGCGTCCCATGACGTCGGCCTGGCGGTGGATGTCGTAGCAGATCAGCAGCCCCAGCCGGCCGTAGGGGGTCTCCACCACCGGATTGCCCCTATCGCCCGGCGAGGCCCAGCCCACCTCGGCCCACCACCACGGGTCGCGCTTGCGGTAGTGGATGAGCATCTTCCCGTCCGGGCCGAAGAGCACGGAAGTGTTGTAGTAGCTGCCCGTGACGCGATCCGCCTCAACCAGCGGGACGGTCAGGTAGATGTCCAGCTCGTCGGCGAGCCTCCCGAGCACCTCGGTCGACGGCCCCGGCACGGTCTCGGCGGCGCCGGCGGGGTCCACCCCGATCAGGCCTTCGCTGATGAACCGCTTGCCCACCCGCCAGGTGCTCTTCAGGTCGGCCGAGAGATACCCCGTCACCGCCGCTTCCGGCAGCACGACGATCTTCGCCCCTCCCTCGGCGGCCTGGCGGACGAGACGGGCGAGCTTCCTGCGATTGCCCGCCGGGTCGTTGAGCCTGCTGTAGCACTGCACGGCCGCGACGCGCACCTTCCTCGCCGGGCGGGAGGAGGCCGCACGCGTCGCCGGCCGGCGCCGGTCATCGGACCGCCCGCACCCGCCCTCAAGTCCCGCCGCCGACACGGCCGCCAACCACGCCAGAGACCACACCCGCAAGCGTGCCATCTGCGTTTCCTTCAAGGGCCCGCCCGCCGCATGAGCGTGTCTTCCCGGCCGGTGCGGCGCGGACCGGGGCGAGGACGCAGCAAGGCCGACCGGCCCGGGGCGGGGCTATTTCCTGGCCCGCTTGACGGCCTCTTGGAGGACGCCGAAGCCGCCGCGGCCCTCGCTGAGGCGGGTGACCTTGCTGGCCTGGGCGACCTTGACGAACTGATCGTAAACGGCCTGGATGGAGTCGGGCAGGGGCCAGTCGGCCTTGGCCGACGCCGCCTTGGCCCGCAGCTCGTCCCACCGCATCATGAAGGCGTACAGCACCGGGAGCTGGGCGACCTTGACGCGCCGGAGCAGCTCGGGGTCGTCGTTGACGGCGGCCTCGGCCGACGAGAGCCTCTCCCAGCCGGCGCGGAGGGTCTGGAAGGAGAGGAACTTCGCCGTGTGCGGCGAGAAGCACCCGAGCTTGTCGCCGGCGGCCTCGACCGCGTCGTGGATGACGTCCAGGTACGCCCGGACGTGCCCGCCCGCCGGGCCGTAGTAGCCCGCCGTGAACTCCTCGATCAGCTTCCGGTCGTCCCGCGTCGGGTCCCACAGCAGCTTGGCCAGCACCCACGCCCGCAGCTCGGCCATCTCCGCGCCCCGGCCCTGGTAGGCGCCCTGCTCGAAGAGGCCCTTGACGTGGTGGGCGACGAAGAAGCGGACGTTCTCGCCGAGCACGCGGAGGTTGGGGTGCGGGAGGACGTAGTGGTGGAAGTTGGTGGTGTAGTCCCACACGTACAGCCGGTCGCAGATCCTCGACCAGCCCGCGATGTCCTCGGCGAACCTGCGGTTCCGCGGGTGGCTGAGCGGGACGCTGAAGGAGCACTCGATGCTGCACAGCCTGACGATGACGTTCGGGCGGGGCTTGAGGTTCTTCGGCGGCCGGCGGGTGTACTGATACGCCAGCGTGCTGACGGCGACGCGGGGGAAGTCCTTCTCGATGTCGGCGGCGACGGCGTTGACGAACCGCAGCAGCGACCCGGCTGGGCCGCCCTCGGCCTTGTCGACGGCGGCGCACTTTTTGCACCGGCAGTTCCCGCGCCAGTCGTTCTGGGAGACGGAGGCGATGGTGGCGGCGGGGTTCCTGCCCAGGCGGGCGGTGAGGTTCTTGACCAGCTCGGCCCGCACGCCG
>CAZNSB010000278.1:4839-7121 GCA_964575155.1 uncultured Planctomycetaceae bacterium
GGTAGAACGTGTGGACGAAGCCTTCATAGACGTGCCTCCCGCCGCGCTTCGCGTCCAGCCGCTCGGAAGCCCCGTTGCACTTGTTGCGGGCGGCCCAGTCGCCGTCGAAGGCGTCGAACCAGAACGATTCGCGGTACTCCAGCGGGGGCGCGTAGCGGACGTCCAGCGGGCCGACCTCGAGCGTGGACTTTCCGGGAATGCTGCTGGCCGTGGAGGACCACCAGCGGCAGCCGACGACGTCCTCCAGGAAGGTGTAGACGGCGTAGAGCGTACCCCTCGGCCGGGCGCCGGCGAGGATCAGGTCCCCGCCGACGGTGCGGAGGACGATGCCGTCGGCACCGAGGGCGCCGGGGGCGAAGTCGGGTTCGGCCAGCCTGGCCGCTCCCGGCCCGACCAGCAGCCGGGGCCTGCCCCGCCGGGCCTGGTGGACGATCGGAAACGCCGCCCCGGTGACCTGGTTGAGGAAGCGCCCCAGCTCGGCGGCGGCGTGGGCCTCGGGCGCGGTGGCGTCGTCGGCGACGACGACGACCGCCTTGGCCAGCCCGTCTCTGGAAATCATCAGCCGGTCTCCTCGCGTCCGGCAGCCCGCCAGCAGCGCCGCCCCGCCGGCCAGCAGCAGCGCCGTCCTCACGCCGGGGGTCATCGGTCGGCCTCCCGCGCCGGCGGCGGCGCCTCCGGCCAGCGGTAGCGCCGCAGCTTCTCGAGTCGCTGGCGGTCGGTCAGGTCGGAGTGCAGGGGGGTGACGGTGATGAAGCCCTCGGCCAGGGCCGTCACGTCGTTCTCGCCGTCCTGTCGGCTCTGCTCGTAGTAGTCGGTCAGCCGGAAGAGCAGCCTGCCCTCCTCGTCCCGGCTGCGCTGGTAGGTCTCCTCGATGGCGGCGGTGCCCTGGGGGACGAGCTTGACGCCGCGGGGGTTGCCGCGCCACAGGGCGGGGAGGTTGACGTTGATCAGCTCGCCGCCGCCGAGCCCCTCGGCCAGCAGGCCGTCGAGAACCCACCGCGCCAGCCGGCCCGCCCGGGGATAATCCATCTGCCCCCCGCCGGCGAGGCTGAAGGCCACCGAGGGGACCCCGAACAGGGCGCCCTCGGCGGCGGCGGCGACCGTGCCGCTGTAGAAGACGTTGATGCCGACGTTGGCGCCTGCGTTGATGCCCGCCAGCACCAGCTCCGGCGGCGTCTCCATCAGCTCGCGGATGGCCAGCTTGACGCAGTCGGCCGGGCGGCCGGCGACGGCGATGCCGGCAAACGCCCCCTCAACCTGCACCTCTTCGCAGACGACGGGGGCGGCCAGGGTGATCGACCGCCCCGCCGCCGACTGCGGCGAGTCCGGGGCCACCACCGTCACCTCGCCCAGGTCGGCCACCGCCGCACGCAGCGCCGCCAGCCCCGCCGCCAGGATGCCGTCGTCATTGACCAGCAGGATCCGCACGCGTTGAGTCTAGCCCCCCCGGCGACGCCCTGTCAAACCCGACCGGCGGCTACACCGGCTGGAGGCAACCCGTGCCACCCGACGAGGCCAAGAAGATGCTCGGGTCCTGACCCCGCGAAACAAACACGTCCGAGAGCCTGTTCCCCCCGCAGGTCCGAGCTTGGCTAGCCTTCCGCGCCGGCTTCGTAGGCTTGAAAGAGCTTGTAGACTTCCTCGGGGGTCCCGGCCTGGTCGAGGTCGCGGCGGAACTTCGGGTCGGTCATGAGGCGGCTGAGCCGGGCCAGGGCCTGGATGTGCGGGCCGGTCTTGTCCGGCGGGCTGGCCAGAAAGATCACGACGGTCACCGGCTTGCCGTCGATGCTCTCGAAGTCGATGGGCTTTTCGGTCTTGCCGACGCCCATGACCAGTTCCTTCACGGCGGCGCACTTGCCGTGCGGGATGGCCAGCCCGTTGCCGATGCCGGTCGTCCGTGTCGCCTCCCGCTCCAGCGCCGCCTGGCGCATCAGGTCGCGGTCGGAAAGCTTCCCCGCCTCGCTGAGGAGGTCCACCATCTCCGTGATTGCCGAGACCTTGTCGGCCGCGGCCAACGGCACCTTCACGCACTCCGGTGGAAGAATTTCAGTCAGCCGCATCTGCACTTCCTGCGTGCCGAAGGCCCCGTCCGCCGGGGCCTTGAGCCTTTCCTGCCGTACTCATCGGCCTGTCCGGGCCGGTTCGTCTCGTCAATATCAACAGAAACTACCACCATAGCACCACGGCCCCCGCCGGCCAAAACAAAATTCCCCTTGCCCCCGAGCCGGTGTGCGACATCTTTTCCTGGCAGGAAAAGATGTCGCAGTGCGCCAGGGAGAGCC
>CAZNSB010000279.1:0-7108 GCA_964575155.1 uncultured Planctomycetaceae bacterium
TCTTCGTGCCCGAGTTCATCCTGTATACCGATACCGGGCAGGTCCTCCGGGCCGGCAGGGGCGTTCCCAAGGCGGCCTTCACCGCCATTCAGAAACGCCACAACAGTCCCCTGCTTGAGAACCTGGCCGATATCACCGGGCGCATCCTCCAGGGCGAAGACAACGCCAAGGACGGGGTGGCGATCTGGACCGACTACGACAAGGACGCCCGCAGCTTCGACATCTTCGTCGGCGGGCTGAGCGGGGAGCGGGCCAAGGTCAAGCTTCCCGAGCCCGTTCTCGTCCAGGAGAGGGACCCAAAGGGCAAGCCCCGCACGGTGGTCAAGGCAGAGGTGGTGTTGGCCAAGACGCTCCAGTTGTCGCACACGCTCCCCGGCGAGGCCGAGGCCAGGGACCGGGGCAAGCCCAGGCTTACCAAGCGGGAGTGGGTCATGCGCTGAGGGGAGCGCCCCTTTCGGGAGCCGGCGGGCGGGGCGACCTCGGCCCGGGGGGGCACCAGGCAAGTGGCACGGTGGGCGTTCGATCGGCCCGTCCGTGGAGCCCCGGCAGCCAAGCTTCGCTTGGCCGGGCGTTCCGGCATTGCCTTCCGGGGGGGGGTGTCCTTACAATATCGGCCATGAAAGCGCAGCGACTGTCTCTGGCGTGGATGCTGGGGCTGGTCCTGCTGGCCGGCTGCGGCGGGAACCGGGGGTACCTGGTGACGCCCGTGTCGCTGGAGCGGCGGCTTCAGGAGGAGCTGGTGCAGGCCGACCCCGGCTGGTACGGGAGCAAGGTGGCCCTGATCGACGTGGACGGGCTGATCCTGAACAGCCGCAACACCGGCTTCTTCGGCGACGGCGAGAACCCCGTCAGCCTGCTCGCCGAGAAGCTCCAGAAGGCCCGCAGGGACCGGAACGTGCGGGCAGTGGTGCTGCGGATCGACTCGCCCGGGGGGACGGTGCCGGCCTCGGAGACCATGCACCACCTGGTGGAGCGATTCAAGGCGTCGGGAAAGCCGGTGATCGCGTGCATCACGAACGTGGGGGCGTCGGGGGGCTACTACGTGGCGTGCGCGGCGGAGAAGATCCTGTCCCAGCCCTCGAGCATCACCGGGTCGATCGGGGTGGTGGTCCAGACGGTCAGCTTCGCCGGGACGATGAAGCTGCTGGGGATCTCCGCCGAGGCCATCGCCTCGGGGAAGCTCAAGACCATGGGCAGCCCGCTGAAGGACCTGACCGACGAGGAGCGCAAGGTCTTCGAGGTGATGGTGACGGAGTTCTACGACCGCTTCGTGGAAGTGGTCGCCGCCGGGCGGAAAACGCTCGACGAGGCGAAGACGCGGAAGCTGGCCGACGGGCGGGTCTACACCGGCCGGCAGGCCCTCGAGCTGGGGCTGGTGGACGGGGTGGGTTTCCTCGAGGACGCCATCGAGGCCGCCAAGGCCGCCGCCGGGATCAAGCGGGCCAAGGTGGTGAGGTACCGCCGCCCGCTGGGATACCGGGCGAACGTGTACTCGGCGGCACCGGCCGGGGGCTCGCCGGCCATGCAGGTCAACCTCTTGAACGTTCAGACCGACGGGCTGGCGTTCCTCCGCCGGCCGAGCTTTCTATACCTCTGGAGCACGGACGTCAGGCCGGCGGCGGCGCCCTCGCCGTAGGCGCGGGGTCGAAGTGAAGTGTACTGTCAACTTTGAATCTACGGGTGCCACGGCTGCGTTGTGTGCAGCCGTGCGGGCCCCGGAGGAGGCACGCCTGCAAAAGGCGCAGGCGTGGCACCCCGAAGTTCAATCTTGACGGTGCACTAGGGAAGAGCAGAGATGGCCATCAAGGTTCGCTGCAAGCACTGCCGCAAGAAGATCTCCATGGACGAGGCCTTCGCCGGGGGCGTGTCCCGGTGCCCCTACTGCGGGGCGCTGAACATGGTCCCCGGCGGCGAGGCCGCCGGCGCCGCCGACCGGCCGGACCGCCCCGACGCCCCCGGCGCGACGACCGGCGCCGAAGCGGCGGCGATGGCCCACGAGGAGATCCCGGTGGCCCGCCCGGTGTTGATCCAGGGGGTGGTCGCGCTGGTGCTGATCGGGCTGCTGCTGGCGGCGATCATTGGCGGGGGGGTGTGGTACGTCCTGCAAGTCCTCGACCGGGGGTCGGTCCCGCCCGAGGAGGCCAACCCCTTCACCGAGGAGGGCGTCCGGATCGTGTTCGTGGAGCTGGCGGCGCCGGTGGTGTACGTGGTGGACGGCTCGTCGGGGACCGGGGACGCCCTGCTGGACGTCGCGCGGGTGTGTCTGTGGCGCAGCGTCCTCAGCCTCGGCGAGGGCAACCCGTTCAACGCCCTGCACGTGGAGCCGGAGGGGTTGAGAAAGCTCGCCGACCGCTTCACCGCCGGCGGGCCGGACGGGTACCGCAAGGCCAGGGAGTTCCTTGCCGGCCAGGCCACCTACGGGAGCACCGACCTGGACGCCGCCGTGGGCGAGGCCATTGCGCTCTCGCCCAGGAGCGTCGTGGTGCTGTCGGGCAAGGCGTTGAAGGACCCGGGCGGGCTGGCGGCGAAGGCCAAGCAGGCCGGCGTGGCGGTCCATTGCGTCAGCCTGGGCGCCTACGCCGACGTGACCGCGAGCATGAAGCCGTTGTCCGAACAGACGGGCGGGCAGTGCCAGGCGTACAAGGACCACGAGGTGATCGAGTGGCACAAGCGGGCCCCGCCGCTGCCGTAGCGGCGCCGGGTGACACGGCTTGCCTGCCGAGCCGTGTTCCCATAGCGAGCAACCCGTGCCACCCGCCGTAGCGGCGCCGGGTGGCACCTGCCTGCCGACGCCTGCCTGCCTGGCGCAGGCAGGCAGGGGCAGGCGGCTTGCTTGCCAAGCGGTGTTCCCACCAGGGTGAGGGAACCGGCATGATCATCATCGGCGAGAAGATCAACGCGACGCGGAAGTCCATTGCCGCCGCCGTCGAGGCCAGGGACGCCGAGGCCATCGTCAAGGTGGCTTCCGAGCAGGCCGCCGCCGGGGCCGACTACCTCGACGTCAACGGCGGCGACCCCGACCCGGAGGCGGAAGTGGAGAACGTGAAGTGGCTGGTGGAGCGGGTGCAGTCGCGGGTGTCCGCGCCGCTGTGCATCGACTCGGCCAATCCGCGGGCGATCGAGGCGGGGCTGTCCCTGGCCGAGGCCAAGCCCATCGTGAACTCGATCTCCCTGGAGGCCGACCGCCTGGAGCGTTTCCTGGCGATCGTCTCCCGCCACGAGTGCATGGTCATCGCGCTGTGCATGTCCGACGCGGGGATGCCTGCGGGCGCCGACGACCGGGTGGAACGTGCGGGCCGGCTGGTCGAGGCGCTCAGGGGGGCGGGCAAGCAGGCCGATGAGATCATCGTCGATCCGTGCTTCGTCCCGGTCTCGGCCCAGCCGGGCGCCGGGCGGGAGGTCTGCCAGGCCATCGCCAGGATTCGACGGGAGCTGCCCGCCGTCCACGTCGGCGGGGGGCTGAGCAACGTGTCCTTCGGGCTGCCCAACCGCAGGCGGATCAACCTGGCGATGGCGACCTCGGCGGTCTTCTCGGGCATGGACGCGGCGATCATCGACCCGTGCACGCCGGGGATGGTCCCGGCGATCCTGGCCGCCGAGGTGATCAGCGGCGCCGACGAATGGTGCGCCCGCTACGTCGCCGCCCATCGCGCCGGCAGGCTCCAATAGCCGCCCGTTCCCAAGCCAATGGCCAGAAAAGCAACCGGCATCTTCGAGCTGCCCGACGGCCGCATCGAGCGCGAGGTCTCCGCCCCCTGCCTCCTGACCGACGCCGCCGCCCAGGCCGGGCTCATCCTCGACGTCGCCTGCGGGGGCAAGGGCGTCTGCGGCGGGTGCGCCGTCGACCTGCTCGCCGGACGCTTCGCCACCGCCGCCGGAGAGAAGGTTCCCCCGGCCCGCGGCAGACCCAGGCGGGTGCTGGCGTGCCAGACCCGGCTGGTGGGGGGGAGGTTCCGCATCCGCGTCCCGCGCCACAGCCTCGTCCAGGCCGGCGAGAAGATCCTCGTGGACTTCGCCCACGCCCCGGAGGTCGCCCGCCGCCCGCCGGTGCGGAAGGTGTATCTCCGGCTGCCCCCCCCGGTGCTGCGCGACCAGCGCGGCGACCTGGAGCGGATCACGGACGGGCTGGCGAGGCACGGCTGCGAGGGGCCGATCCATTCCTCGGTGTACATAGCCCGCGCCGCCCAGCTCGTGGCGGGGTGCGAGTATGAGCTTACCGTCACCGTCACCGCCGAGAAGGGCGGATGGCACATCATCCGCCTGGAGCCCGGCGACACCACCGGCTCGCTGTACGGGGCCGCCGTCGACGTCGGAACCACCACCGTCGTCGTCGCCCTCGTCGACCTCGTCGCCGGGGGCATCGTCGACGCCGCCAGCAGCTACAACCAGCAGGTCACCCGGTGCGACGACGTCGCCAGCAGGATCAGCTACGCCTCCGACCAGGCCCGCGTGGACGAGCTGCGAGACCTGGTGGTGGACTCGACGATCGACCGGCTGCTGGGGCTGCTGGTGCGCCGGCACGGGCTTTGCCCGGAGGACATCGCCCACATGACCGTCGCAGGCAACTCCGTGATGACGCACCTGTTCTGCGGCATCTCCCCGAACGGGCTGGGGGGCGTGCCGTTCGCCCCGGTGAGCAATTTTCCCGGCCCGTACCGCGCGGGGCAGCTCCACCTGGACATGAACCCCGAGGGCTTCGTGGACGTCTTTCCCTCCTCGGCGGCCTACGTCGGCGGGGACATCACCGCCGACATGTACATGTGCGGGCTCACCACGCGCGGCGAGCTGAGCGTGCTCATCGACATCGGCACCAACGCCGAGATCGTGGTGGGCAACCGGGACCGGCTGATCGCCTGCGCCGCCCCCGCCGGGCCCGCCTTCGAAGGCCACGGGCTTTCCTGCGGCATGCGAGCGGCCGTCGGGGCGATCGACTCCGTCGCGATCGACGACCTGGCCTCGCCCCCGCGCTGGACGGTCATCGGCGACGCCAGGCCCGCCGGCGTCTGCGGCAGCGGGCTGATCGACTTCGTCGCCCAGGCCTTCGCCGCCGGGCTGATCACCCCCGCCGGGCGATTCAGCGAGGACGCCCTCGCCCGCTGCGGACGCCTCCGCCAGGTCCGCCGGGGCGATTCCGACGTGTTCGGCTACGTGATGGCCCCGGCCGAGGAAACCGACGACGGCCTGGCGCCCCTGGTCATTACTGACTGCGAGGTCGCCGCGCTGCTCCAGGCCAAGGGCGTCATCTTCGCCGCCCTCCAGATCGCCATGAAGCACTTCGGGAAGGGCTTTGGCGACATCGGGCGCTTCTACCTCGCCGGCGGGTTCGCCAGGCACATCGACCTCGACAACGCCGTCACCATGGGCCTGCTCCCGGACATCGACCGCGACCGGTACGTCTTCATCGGCAACGGCTCGCTGGGGGGGGCGTTCCTGGCGCTGTCCGACAGGGCCGTCCGCGACAGGCTGCCCCACCTCGCCGCGGCGCCCGCCGTCATCGAGCTGAACCTGGACCCGGACTTCATGGACGCCTACGCCATGGCCATGTTCCTGCCCAACGCCGATCCGGCGCTGTTCCCCCCGGCAGGGGCGAGGTAGGCCCCCGGCACTACTTGGGCGGCTTGTACGTGTCCTTGGCCGAGGCCCACCATTCCCGCCACCGGCGGACGACGGCCTGCTTGTCCTCTTCGTCGGCGCCGACGGGGTACCTCCAGTCCTTCCCGACGAGCTTGGAGAGGTTCCCGGCGGCCGCGTGCCGCGCCGTCTCCCCGGGCAGCACCAGGCAGGCGATCATGGCCTCGACGGTCTCGGCGGAGGCGTCGCCGGAGGCCCCCAGGCTCATGACGGCGGCGTAGCGGATCTTCTCGACCGGGTCGCGCGCCAGCCGGTGAAGGAACGGCATCTGCGCCGGCACGGGGCGGATGCGGGTGAAGACCCGCGCCACCGCCGCCCGGACGCGCTCCTGCTTGCTGTCCACGCCGGCGGCGACCAGCTCGGGGGGCGCCCTGCCTCGAAACTGGACGTACCCCAGCAGCGTCCAGGCCGTCAGCATGGGCCAGTACCCCGCGAGGGCCCTGGTCTTGGCCGCGGCGTCGAACTTGGCGCTGTCGAGCTTCAGCCCGTGGTAGGCGGCGACGTGGCGGACGGCGGTGTCCTTGTGGCGGAGGCACTGGATGAGGAAGTCGACGGCGTCGGGCCCGCCGATGTCGGCCAGGGCGGTGACGGCCCACATGCGGGTGAAGGAGGGGGCCTGGGCGTCGCCGGCGATCTTGAGCAGGGCGCCCACGGCGGGTCGGCCGAAGCGGACGGCGTCGGCGTGGGCGGCCTTGGCGGACCACGCGTCCTTTCTCATCCGCTCGGCGAGGTCGCCCAGCAGCCGCTGCTTCGTCTGCTCGTTCAGGGCGGCGAAACTCGACAGCCCCACCACGATCCGCACCGCCTTGCCCTCCAGCCGAAGGGCGCCGCCCCGCTCCCGGTCCAGGTAGGCCATGTAACGGATCTTGACCGGCCCGATCTTGAGCAGCTCGGCGACCTTCCCCGCGGCGGCGCGGGCGACGGGCTTGCCGCCGACGATCTCGACGGGGTAGCCCTTCCTCAGCAGCAGCCCCCGCTTGTGCAGGCAGGCCTTCAGCTTCCCCGCGTCCACCGTCGGCAGCTCCACCACCTGCTGCGACTCCAGCCGGCGGGGCCAGCTCGCCAGGCCCCGCCCGTGGGGGATCTTCTCGGTGTAGTAGGCCCTCCGCCGCTGCCCGATGAGGACGTAGCCGAAGAAGTCCTCCGCCGGCGGGAGCGTCACCGCCATCGCCCCGCAGTTGCGGATGGCGAAGCTCAGCTTCATCGGCCCGTCCAGCCTCCAGTCGCCCACGGGGGCGGCTGAGATGGATACCCCCGCCTTGGGCTCGCTCCAGGCGCGTGCGGCCGGGGCGGTGGCGGGGGGCTCGCCGGCGCCCGCCGCGGCCGTCGCCAGCCACATTGCCATGACCTTCGCCGCCGCCATGGGGCGCCATGCTACGTCCGGGCCGGCGGCGCGGTCAAGCGCGCCCCGACGCCGAGGGGCCCTGTCAAACCCAAATAGAAATGTCCGGTGTTTGAGCCGAATAGAAATGTCCGG
>CAZNSB010000280.1:0-7085 GCA_964575155.1 uncultured Planctomycetaceae bacterium
CGGTAGAACAAGGAGTTATGATCGCTCCCAGCCCCGAAGTGCGAAAGTTGGGTTAAGGTAAGCGTCGCGGATGGCCTCCAGCTCAGCGTCGTCGCCGTCCCAGACCAGCTCGAACTCCACGCTGGCGTCCCGAAGGGCCGCCCGCGTCGCCCGCCAGCCGGAGTTGCCCCGGCTGGTGACGTCCGCCTCGCCGGCCTCCAGGTTCAGCGTCACGTCCCGCGCCAGGCAGGCCATTTCTGATGATTCACCTCGGATATAGACAGGTGCCTCAAGCCCCTGTAGAATACGCCCATTCATTTCGGTGGGAGGCGAACCGGACAAAACGATGGGCGAAAAAGGGCTCAATGGCAGGACATGACCTAATGGCTAACGAAACGCCTGTCGCAGTCATCACAGAAGACCTCCTGTTGCCGGGCTGGGACCCGGACGAGCCGGTGCCCGCCACGATTTACCGCCCGGAGGGCCGGGACAAACTGCCCGTGGTGGTCGTCCTCCACGGCTTCGGTTGCAGCAAGCAGGAGTCCGCGCCGCTATTGCCCCGTCTGGCCGGCGCCGGGTTCCTGGCCGTGGCCATTGACGGCTTTCTGCACGGGCGGCGACGCGAGCCGAGCGTGTTCGCGCGAGAGTTGGCCGATCTGGCGGACGACTTCGCCATCTGGGTGCATCAGACGTGCGTCTCCCACACGGTCCGGGACGTATCGCGGATCATCGACAGCCTGGGCGACCTGCCCCACGCCGATATCTCCCGCATCGGCGTGACCGGCGTGTCGATGGGCAGCTGCTCGGCCTTGGTCCTGGCCTGCCGCGAACCGCGGATATCGGCCGTGGCCACCCTGATCGGGGCGGCCGACTTCTGGTGGGACGTCACCAAGATCGCTCCCGGACCCCGGCAGGACGCCTGGCGACAGCATCTCAGCCCTCGCCTCCGCCAACTGGTGGACTCCCTGGACCCGATGCAGCACATGGCGGGCATTTTTCCCAAACCCGTCTTGTTCCTTAACGGAGGCAAGGACCACTGGATCGACCCCCGCTCGGTGGAAGAGTTCGCCCGTCGCCTGCGAACGCAATACTATGGCGATTGTCCCGAAAAAGTCGCCTGCTTCGTGGAGCTCCAAGTCGGCCACAAAGTGACAGATCTGATGTGGACTCGGATGATTGCCTGGTTCACCCGTCACCTTCAGGGCAAACTCGTCGCGGTGGAATAGTCCCCCATTTCGTGACCGCGCCACCGGTCTCGCCAGGCTAGCGATGCCCCACAAGCTGCCCCAAACCGCCCCGGCTGTCAATAATTAAAGATCATGTCCCCGGAACCTCCGCGCGGTACGACGGAGGACGACGTGCGTGAGGCCCTCCAGAAGCTCGACCCGCTGTGGGACGAGCTGTTCCCGGCCGAGAAGGAGCGAATCGTCAAGCTGTTGATGCAGGAGGTCGTCGTCAGCCCGGACGGCCTGCTCATCCGCCTGCGGCTGAACGGCCTGAACTCGCTGGTGGCCGAACTCCAAGGCGACGGCCCGGCCGAGCTGGCCCGGGACGGCCAGACGGTGGACCTCCGCGTTCCGATCGAGTTCAAGGTCCGCGGTGGACGGAAAGAGATCATCCTACCACCAGACGCCAACACGACGCCCGACGTTGGCCCACGACGGCCGATCGTCATCGCCCTGGCCCGGGCCTACAAGTGGCAGCAAATGTTGGACGCGGGCCTAGTCGGCTCCCTCGCGGAATTGGCTGGTGAGGTTGGTGTTGACCGCTCATACGCTGGCCGGGTGCTCAGGCTGACATCGCTGGCACCCGACATAGCCCAGGCAATCCTCCGTGGTGTGGAACCCGATGGCCTTTCACTCGCCGGATTTCGGGCAGGCCTCCCAGTTTGCTGGCACGAGCAGCGGAAGCAGTTCAAAACGCGCGGCCAAGGACGCTGCGCATTAGGTTGATTGTTGGTCCCGTTCGGATCCGGCGGCGAGTATCTCATCTGCCAACAGGAAGCCAGTGTGCGTAACCCGATAGAGCTTGCCGCTGACCCAAGCGGCGAGTTCATGCTGCTCTAGCTCGTCAAGAGCCGCCTTCCATCTACTTCGCTCTCTAACATCCTCAACAGTCATTCCAGACCCAAAGACCTCTGAGAGATCGAATATCGTACCATCGCTCTTCACAGCCTTGAGGAGCTGCTCCATCGCGTCGGGCGAAAGCATGTCTCTTGGTTCCAGTGACGGCGATGACTGCGGAAGTACTCCTGACACTACCGTGTCGATCAATCTGCTTATGTCCGTCTCACCGCGGGCTTCCGGGCTCAGTTGCCCTTGCGCCACCACGTCGAATAGTGCGTCTCGGTGTTGCTTCAGTTCTTCGGGAGTGAAGCGTCTCGTGAGCTTGGTGTCACTGTGCACGTCTGAGTGGCATGTTATGCAGACCACGATCAGATTGTCCGGATCATCGGTGCCGCCGTCCGACCGCTCGACGATGTGGTGGACCTGGAGATGCAGTGGATCAAAACGTCTGCAGATACAGCATCGCCTGCGACACCTTGCCATGAGTTCATCGACGATGCGCTGCGGGATTGACATCGTGTCGTCCTTTCGGTACCACTGGCAACCGATGATGTTATCATGATGCCCTGGTCGTGCAAGCTGGCAGATCAAGATGATGGGCGTTGTTACTGCGGGGTTGAGACTTGGCGAAAGGCAAGAGAAGGCAACACATTGTCCCTAAGTGCTATCTACAAGCGTTCGCCGATCCTGCAACGCCCCAGGGCTATGAGCCGTATGTATGGGTTCTCGACAAGGAGACGCGAAGATCCACTAGGAAGGCGCCCAAGAAGATCCTCACAGGCAAGGAGCCCTACACGTTCAAGCTGCCCTACGGCAAGCGCGACCTCGTGGTCGAAGACACGCTTTCGCGGATCGAGGACAGATATGCACGGTGGAGGGCAAGCCTCCAGTACGGCCAACTGCCCCCGGAGGAGGAGCGAGCCAACCTGTGCATCTTTATGAGTGCCATGCTCGCCCGGACTCGATCGCAGAAGACAATACTGGATACCTTCCTTGCCCAGGTGGAGGAGAACTTCGCAGCTCTCGAGGATATGCACGGTGCGCCCCATGTCGAGTCCAAGAAGATGGCCGAATACCGCAGAAATGCATTTCCGGAATCCGTGCTGCGACGAACGGCAATGCTGACGAGGGTTCTGTGGCCCAAGGGCTTCGCGTTCATTGGGAACAGTTCGGGAGTTCCTTTTGTTACCTCGGACGAGCCGTGCTACATCACCGACCCGGCTCGCGGTACCCACGGCATCCATGGGTTTGCTCCGGCGAGTCCGACGGCAGAGATCCAGATGACGCTTAGCCCTACGATGGCCGTTTTGTGCTCGTTGGGTCTGGACGCCGATGTGTGGGGGGACGCGACAAGTGACGTAGCCAGGCAGTACAACCTGAACACCTACGTCTTCGCCGACAGGCTGGTGATCGCATCCAAGCCAGACGTCTTCTCTGACATGATCGAAGCGGTCGCTCGCTGCCACGACGAGAGCCAGGACAATGCCATGTAGCGCTCCTGCTCGGGCACTTGCGCTGGCCTGAAGGCAAACGGGTTTTCTCTGCTCGCACTCCCTGGCGCGCATTTGGATCCTTCTCGCGCTAGGCGCGTGGCGCCGTTGAAACTCATATACGTCCCGACGGGCCCTTTACACAAGAAATGCTTCGGACAAGACTTCGGCGCGTCGGGACTTCTTGAGGGTAGTCCCGACGAATCAGATAGGAATCCGCAAAGAGAGAGGAAAACGGCCGAAAAGGGCGCTTCTCTGGCCCGCCGAGTCCCGACGCGGGCGGCGCCGATCGACCGGCGGGAAACGCCGAAACTCTTGTGCCGGTGCGGGATAACGACACGGCCCGCCAGGATGTCCCGACGGGCCGCATTTCGTCAGAGAGCGTTTCGCTACGTTACGCTCACTGGAGGGGGCGGGGATCGAACCCGAACCCCCTGATGCTCCGGGGGCCGGCATCCCTGCGGCCTACGGCCTACGGCCTGCGGCCTCGGCCTCCGACCCGAGGCGATGAAACCTGGCAGGACCTGGGCGCGTCCGCCGCCGGCGGTCACGTCGTGGCTACGACCGGCGCGGCAAGCCACGGCAGCCGTTCCTATTCTGGGATCTGTCCCCGAAATGCCGTCACGCACGGGCGGCGGCCCGTCGGCCGGCGCGCCTGCGGTCGTTCTCTTTCAGATGCACCTTCCGCAGGCGGATGTGGTGGGGGGTCACCTCGACCAGCTCGTCCAGCTCGATGTACTCCAGGGCACTTTCCAGCGTGATGCGCCGGGGCCCCTTGAGCGTAACGGTCGAGTCCTTCGTCGACGAGCGGACGTTCGTGAGCGCCTTCCGCCGCACGACGTTTACGGGAACATCGTTGTCCTTGCAGTGCTCGCCGACGACCTGCCCTTCATAGACCTCTTCGCCCGGCTGGACGAACATGACGCCGCGGTCGGCCAGCCGGTCCAGGGCGTAGGCGGTGACCTCGCCCGACTCCGTGGCGATCATCACGCCGTTGCCGCGATCGCCGATCTCGCCGCGATGCGGCCCGTAGGACTCAAAGCGGTGGTGCATGACCACCTCGCCGGCCGTCGCGGTCAGCACGCGGCTGCGCAAGTCGATCAGCCCGCGTGCGGGGATGGTGAACTCCAGTTGTGTTCGGATTCCGCCGGTGTTCATCTGGACCATCTCGGCCCGGCGGTCGCCGACCAGTTGCATGACGGCCCCGACGGCGTCGTTAGGCACGTCGATCATGAGGCGTTCGATCGGTTCCAGCCGCTTGCCGTGTTCGTTGGTGCGATAGACCACCTCCGGTTTTCCGACGGACAGTTCGTATCCTTCGCGGCGCATGTTCTCCACCAAGATCCCCAGGTGCAGCAGGCCGCGTCCCCAGACAACGAACTCGTCTCCGCCGTCCTCGACGCGAAGAGCGACGTTGGACTGAAGTTCTTTCCCGAGCCGTTCGCCGATCTGGCGGCCCGTGACGTACCTGCCCTCTCGCCCGGCGAAGGGCGAGTCGTTGAAACGGAACGTCATGCGAAGGGTAGGCTCGTCGATGGCGACGGCCAGCAGGGCAACGGGGTTGTCCGGGTCGGCCAGCGTATCGCCGATATCGACCTCTTGAAGCCCGACGACCGCGAAAAGGTCGCCCACGTCGACCCGGTCGACCTCGACGCGCCCGAGCCCTTTGAAGCAGAACAGTTGGCCGATTCGTCGGATGCTCTGGTTGCCCTCGCGGTCGATGACGGCCACGTTCCTGCCCGACTCCAGCGTTCCGGCGAAGACCCGCCCGATGCCGATCCGCCCGACGTAGTCGCTGTAGTCGAGGGTGGTGATCATCGCCTGCAGGGGCGCGGCGGCGTCGAGATCGGGCACGGGCACGTGGGCGATGATCGCGTCGAACAGCTCGTGGATGTCGCCGACGGCGCCGGCCCGGGCGGCGTCCAGGTCGGCGGTGGCCCAGCCGGCCTTGCCCGAGGCGTAGATCACGGGGAAGTCCGCGGCGTGGTCCTCTGCGCCCAGTTCGACGAACAGGTCAAAGACCTCTTCGTGGACCCGGTCGGGGGAGGCGTCGGCGCGGTCCATCTTGTTGATGACCACCAGGCACGCCAGGGCCGCGCTCAGGGCCTTGGACAGGACGTAGCGGGTCTGCGGCATGACGCCATCGACGGCGTCGACCAGCAGGAGCACCCCGTCGGCCATCTTCAGCACGCGCTCGACCTCCCCGGAGAAGTCCGCATGCCCGGGGGTGTCGACGATGTTGATGTGGTAGCTCAGGCCGGCCCGGTCGGTGTAGTCGATCGCGCAGTTCTTCGAGAGGATGGTGATCCCGCGTTCCCGCTCGAGCGGGTCGGTGTCGAGGATGCACTCGCCCACCAGCTCGCTCTGGCGGAACTGGCCGCTCTGACGGAGCAACTGGTCGACCAGCGTGGTCTTGCCGTGGTCCACGTGGGCGATGATCGCTACGTTGCGGATGTTCGTTCGTTGCACGGGGTATCCTGGGTGTCCCGGCGGCGTCCGGGGGGATCTGGTGGCACGGAGCGCGCCAGACGGCTAGGCCGTCGGCCAAGGCCAAGTGACAGCGCGCAGCGTTCGAAGCAGGCTGGCGAAGAGCCAGCCGGAGCGGATCACGCCGATTGTCCGGGCCCGCTTCATGAAGGAACCTTAAGTGTATCCGATTGCCCGGGGCGGATGCAAGCGTTCCCGACAATCGTAACCGTCCAAACGATTGTGGGGCCTTGCTCCGGTCCCAAGGCGTTGGGCCTCAGTCGGACCTCTCTGTCCAAGCGATGCGGGCCAAGAAGGCCCTCCACAGGCTTTGGGACAGTTACGCGGCCTCTGTTCCCGCCAAGCAGTTTCGCCAAAGGTTGGGGTCGCGACCGGTGTGCCAGTCTCTCAAGGGGATGCCGGCCCGAAACCTGCTCGTGTTCATGATGGTGCCGTTTCGGTTCCGGGCGCTATGGCGGTGTTCCACCTAGAAACGCATCTACGTCCCGACGAGCCGTTTCCACAAGAAATGCTGCGGCCAGGGCTTCGGCGCGTCGGGACTTCCGGCGGGTAGTCCCGACGAATCAGAGAGGGTCGCGCCGGAAAGAAAGGAATCGGGCCGAAACGGGCCTTTCCCGGGCCTACCGAGTCCCGACGCGCGGAGCGTTGGCCGGGCGGCCGGACTCGCCGAAAGCCTTGTGGTCGTTGGACCCAACGAAGCGGCCCGCCAGGGAGTCCTGACGGGCCGCAGTTCGTCCGAGAGCGTTTCGCAAGGATACGCTCACTGGAGGCGGTGTAACTGGCAGCGAAACATTTACATCTGCCGGTCCGATAAACGCCGGGGCGTGGGTTTGAATCCCGCCAGCGCTAGCCTGGCCGTATGTGCGCCTCGACGCCAACGCTCGGCCTATTGTGGCCCGGACCTGCATCTGGCGGCGTGGCGCGGCTACAATTGAATGTGGCGCACTAAAGGGCCTAGATGATGCTTACAAGAACACTGGCGTGGGTTGTGACAACTGCCGGACTGCTTTCTGCTATCGGATGCAGTCCCGGCCTGAGGCAAGGGGCTACCGCAGTGTTAGAG
>CAZNSB010000281.1:0-7085 GCA_964575155.1 uncultured Planctomycetaceae bacterium
TCTTGTCCCGTCATCTTCCCCCGACTGTTACCTTGGATTGAACCAGGCCGAAAAACCGGCCCCGTTCACAGGAGGGCAACAGGCAGACGCCGTCTGGGCAGCGGGGCGAGCAGGCGCGGAGGGCCAACGGCCTGTGGGAAGGGGCATCGGCAGCGCAGGTTCGGCGGCGGAGGCGACCCGGGCGGCGCGCCCGCCCTACCCCTCCTTGGACGGCTCCTCCTCTTTCATCACGAAGCACATCTCGTCGACGCCGAGGCCCTGGAGGCAGGTGACGAGGATCGTGACGTGCTCGCAGGGGGTGTCCTTGTCGGCGCGGATCATGGCGATGGGCCAGTCGATCTGGCCCTTGATCTCCTTCAGGGCCGCCCAGAGGTTCTTGCCGATGATGGCGGTGTCGTCGTCCTCGAAGTAGTACTTGCCCTCCTTGCTGACGGAGATGGTGACGGCGAGGTTCATGTCCCGGCTGGCGGTGTTGTCGGCGTCGGGGAGGCTCAGCTCGATCAGGGCGAGGGAGGCCGACGCCGTCACCAGAAAGATCACCAGCAGGGCGAGGGTGACGTCGGCGAAGGAGGTGATCTGGGGCTTGGCGGAGGGCTGCGGGGGGCGCCTTCGTTCCCTGATGTATCCGTAGTATGGCATGGGTGGTTTCCCGGTTGTCTAGGGGCTGGCGGACGCCGCCGCCGGCGCGGAAGCCGGCGACGCTCCGCCCGCAGCCCCGGCGGGCTGGCCAAAGGCCACCTTCAGGGTGGGCCTGGCCATCATCTGGTCCATCGCGTACACCAGCGACTCGTACTTCGCCTTGGGGTCCATGGTGACCAGGACGATGACGTTCTCGGGGAGCTGATCGATCTCTTCCTTGAGGGTCTGCTTGTCCAGCTTCTTGCCGGGGGCGAGGGTGTAGTTGTCCTTTCCGACCTGAAGGTGGACGGCGTCCTTGGTGTCGACGAAGGCCTGGAGGGAGCGATTGCCCATGACGCACTCGACGGCCCAGCCAAGGGACTCGTAGGTGGCGTCGGGCAGGCTGGCCACGACGACGACCCACCCGTCGGTGAGCGTCCTGGCGGCCTCGCGCAGGTCGTCGCCGGTGACCGCGAAGCTCCACCCGTTGACGGTGAGATTCTGCATTCCCGCGGCGAGGTCGGCCTCCCTGGCCCCGTGGCGGGCCTTGTAGTCCGCGGCGCTCATCTCTTTCTTCAGCGACCGCAGGTCGCCCAGCTCGTCCCGGATGGCCTCATAGTCGCCCATCCAGCCGTCGAGTTCGCCGAGGCTCTTGAGGACGGGCTTGGCCCGCCCGATCTTCTTGAGGGCGGCCTGGGACCGGCCCATGCTCAGCGCGTAGGTGTCGTTTCCCACGGCGAGGTTCACGGTCTCCCGCATGACGCGGGCCTCGGGCTCCTGGACCTTGGGCAGGTTCAAGGGCAGCAGCTTCGCCGCGTGCGAGGAGATCAGCAACGACATGACGAGAACCATCAGGTTCACGTTGATCAGCGGGGTTACGTCGGGTTCCTCGATGCTTCTTTGCATGACGGGTCCACCTATTCCGATCCTGGCCGGTCGGTGCCGGCCTGGCCCGCCCCTCGTCCGCGCGCCGGTCCGGGGGCGGTGCGGCTTGGCGCCCCGCACCGGGAGCGGGGTCCGGGCGGCACCGGCTACAGGTCTCCGAGGGCCACGAAGATGCGGTTGGCCTGCATCCGCAGGTGCTGGAGCGTCTGGTTCGTCCGCCCGACGAAGACGTTGTAGGCGATGAAGGAGGGGATGGCGATGACCAGCCCGGCGGCGGTGGTGTTGAGCGCCATGGCGATGCCGTGGGAGATTGCCGCGGGGCTCAGCCCCACCTTCTCGATGGCCTTGAAGGTGAAGATGATGCCCATGACGGTTCCCAGCAGCCCCAGGAACGGCGCGGTGCCGGCCAGGGCGGCCAGGGAGACCATGTGCTTGCGGAAGCCCCCGCCGACGTCCTCGAGGGCGTCGTCCAGCAGCAGCAGGGTGGTCTCGGGGCTTTCCTGGACGCCGTGCTTGAGGACGTGGCTCATGACCTCTCCGAGGGGCGCGTTGGACGCGTTGAAGACCTCCTTGAGCTTGGCGCGGTCGGGGCTCTCGAGCATGCCGGCGATGCGCTTGGCCAGACCCTTGCTCTTGCGTTTGACAATGCGCCAGATGATGACGCGCTCCACGATCAGCGCCAAAGCCGCAATCGAGTACAGGACCAGAAACCCGTACAGCACCCACCCCACCCAGTCCTCAATTCCGCCGGTCCTTATCGCGGTCCATACATCCTTTGCCCATTCCATCTTGGTCTCCTACTCCATCACCAGGGGAGGCCCGTCACGGGGAGGCTCCCGCGGTCCGGTTGCCCTTTCTCCGACCGTTCAGCCTTTGGCGGCGCTGCTTCGGCGGGGGCGAACTCCCCAGCCCCGCCGCCGAAGGGACGACTTGTCAGCGCCGACGGACGCCCTGTCAACACATAAGGTCCGGCAGAAGTCAACCTTCTGCCAAGCCCCTGCGAGGTGACCTGGGACCTTGGCCAACACTGCGGCCGGCGTTTCCTTAAGCTATTTAACTCCGCCGGGCAACGGGACGGCCGCGGGGGGAAAATTATTTTTTCGCGGGGGCTTTCGGACCCGGGCCGGGGAAAATGCCGCGCCCGCCGGCGCCGGAGGCGGACAACAATTCCCGAAAAACACTGGCCCTACGGAACGACCTGTGATAAACTAGCGGAAGTCCGGCCAGGCTTGGGACCGGCCCCAACTGCGGAGCGGCTATGAAGCGAGCGGCGGCAGCATGGCTCGTGGTGGGTGCGGCGGCTGTGTCAGCCTGGGGAGACCGCGTATTCCTCAATAACGGGCGCATCATCGAGGGGAAAGCCACCGAATCAGAGGGGAAGGTCCTCATCGAGATGGACTACGGGGCGGTGAGCTACCCGGCGTCGGAGGTGGCGCGGATCGAGCGAATGCCCACGGGCGGGGAGGTGCTGGATTGGCGGCTGGGGCAGATCGACCGCTCGAACCCGGACGACCTCTTCGAGGTGGCCGAGTGGGCCAGGGACAACGACCTCCCGCGGAAGTCCGAAGAGATGCTCCGCGAGGTGCTGGCCCTGAAGCCTGACCACGCGCGGGCCCGGAAGCTGCTGGGGTACGTCCGCGCCGACGGGAAATGGCGGGACGTGCCGGAGGCGCTGCAACTGGCCACGAGCAAGCTGGCGGCCGGAAAGCACGACGAGCTGCTGAACGACCTGCTGCCGGGCATCGCGGAAGTGGCCGGCAACCCGAAGGACAAGCTGGCGCTGAAGGACATCGAGAGCCACTGCCGGCTGCGGTGCCGACAGTTCGACCTGGCCCTTCAGGGCTTCGAGCTTCTGGCGGAGAAGGCCCCGCTGCCGGACTCCGTCCGGTACGCGGCGGTGGTGAAGATTCTCCGCGCCCACCCGGACGGGATGTACGTGGTCACGGAGGCCCCGCTGATCGCCAGCCGGTTCGGCGCCGGCGCCCCCAACGTCAGGAACGGGCCGGGCTCGCTCGCCGACGCGAACGTGCTGGCGTCGGGGCTCCGCGACGAGGCCAAGGCGGCCATGGCGGCCGCTCGAGCCTTCATGGACGAGGGCAGGAAGCTGGAGCACACCGACCCGGAGGCGGCCGGGGCCAAGTACGCCCTGGCGGCCAGACGCTTCGACCGGGCCGACGCCATCGTCCCCGACATCGCCCGCAGCTTCCGGGTGGAGATCGCCCGGCGGCGCATCGCCATGATCACGCGGGACATGGCCGGGCAGGCGCAGGTGTTCGACGGGCTGAAGGAAAAGCTGGGCGGGGTCTCGCCGGCCGCCTACGAGAACCACGTGCTGCACATGCTCCGGGTGCTGAATCACATCCGCGCTGACCTGGAGGCCGTCCTGGCCCTGGCCGCCCCCTTCGAGGCCGAACTCATCCTCGAGATCACCGACGCCCGGGGACAGCTCCGGCGGATCAACGCCCTCCGCGAGATCCTGATGAAGGAGCGCCAGCAGATCAAGGAACGCGAGCGCCGTGAACCGTAGTCGGCAAATCATGGCGGTGCTGTCGGCGTGGGCCCTGGCCGGGGGCATCTCCGGCTGGGGCGCCACCGCTGCGCCCTCCGCGACCGAGGGCATCCAGGAAGCGCTCAGCGCGCTGGCCAGGAACGACCCCAGACAGGCCGAACACATCGCCGCACGCCTCGCCGCCTCCAACGCCCAGGGCGCCCAGCGGGCCTGGCTGATCGCGGCGACCGCACGCCGTCGGCTCGGCAGCTACGACCAGGCCGCCGACGCCTACCGGAAGTTCCTGGCCGGCTGCGACGATCCCCGGGAGCGCGGGTACGGGCTGGAGCAGATCGGCGAGTGCATGTCGTCGGGGTCGCGGGCCCCCCGGCCGGCGGCGGCGTCGCAGTTGCTGACGGCGGAGCAGCGCCGTCGGCTGTCGTTCGTGGAAGGCCGGCACAGCCGGCAGATCCATACCACCGACCACTTCGTGGTCCGGGCCTACAACAGCGAACTGGCCAAGCTCATCGGCCGGCAGGCCGAGGCCGCCCTCGCCCACATCTGCCAGGTGATCCTCTGCGGGCAGGACTACCCGCACACCGTCTCCGTTTACGTCTGGCCGAACGTCAGCGAGTACCACAAGCACGCCGCCAGCGCCCCCGAGTGGGCCGGAGGGGCCTTCACCCTCAAGCACGACCCCACCGGGCGCATCCTCCGCCGGATCGACCTCACCCAGCTCGATGACAAGCAGCAGTTCGACCTCACCACGCTCGACCGCGTCCTGCCCCACGAGATCTGCCACCTGGTCCTCGCCGAGTACTTCGGCGACGCCCACTGCCCGCTGGCCGTCAACGAGGGGCTGGCCATGATGGCCGAGGCCACCGTGGCCAACGGGCGGGTCCGCCTCGCCGGGGCCGCACTCGCCGGAACAAGGAAAATCCCGCTTCGGAAGCTGCTGACGACCACCCGCCTCGAGCCCGACGACGCCCACATCTTCTACGCCGAGGCCTGGAGCCTCACCAGCTACGTCCACGCCCGCCTCTCGCGGAAGCAGTTCCGCGAGATGCTCGCCCACCTCAAGGCGGGCTGCCCCTTCGAGGAGGCCCTCCAGCGCGCCCTGTACCTTCCGCCGGATGAGAACTTCCTCGCCGGGCTGGCGAAGGCCTGGGAGTCGGAGGCGATCCGCCAGGGGCAGTTCCTCCAGGCCCTCGACAGCGACCTGACCGACGTCCGCTGAGGCGCCGGCAGCCGCCGCTTGGACGCCCCTCCAAAAGCCGCTTCTCGATGCGAAATCTCTTGCCACAAGAAGCCGATCATGGCAGATAATGAAGGGGCTCGGCTCCAGATGCCGCCGGCCTAGCTCAACGGAAGAGCACAGCTTTCGTAAAGCTGGGGTTCGGGGTTCGAATCCCCGGGCCGGCTTTCTTGCCCCGGAGCCCAAGGGGCCTCGGAGGCCGCTCCGCCATCCAGGACCGACACGGAGACGACGGCCTTCCCGCCCATGAGCGTTGAGTAAAGCAGCCGGCTGAAATCGGCCGACAGGAGTACGAGGACGGCGTCGCGAACGCCGCGGTGGGCGGCCTGGAACGCCCCGGGCGTCGTGGGGAAGTTGGCCGAGCTGGTGGTGCCGGTGAAGAAGACGTTGCCCGCCTTGTCCACGTGGATGCCGTCAGCGCCCTCCGCGCCCGTGCCGCCGACCATGTACACGTTGCCGTCCTTGTCGCCGCAGACGTCGCGTGCGTGCTCCCAGCTCTTCCCGCCGGCGTAGGTGGAGAAGACCGGCTCGTAGCCTTCCTCCCCCCCCGCGAGCACGTCCGGAGACGGCAGCGCCCAGATCAGACAGGCCGCAGGAACCCTCCACGCCTTCAGTCTCATCGCGCAGCTCCTCTTGCCCGAGCGGACGGCATCAGCCGGGGTCGCGCCATCCTGCCGGAAACTGTGTCTGGAGATCGGCATTCCCTGATCCCTCTGGCACAACCGACGGTTCCTGAGACTGCGAATCAAACCAGCCCCAACCGCCGCCCCTGCCAGTAGGCAATCAGCCAGGCCGTCATCCCAAAGACGGTCAGCGTCTCCAGGTTGTGCTTTCGCTCTTCCGGCCACTGCCGGCCGTCCGGGTCGACGAACCCGGTGAAGTCCCGCACGTCCAGTTGCGGCAGGACACAGCGGAGGACGCGCCTGGCTTCATCGGCCATCCACGGAACGGCCTCTGCCATGAGCACGGCCGAGACCGCGGTGTGGGCTGCGTAGTAACTCGACTTCGCCGCACACAGCCAGAATTGCAGCTTGAGGTTCCTCTTGACCTGCTCTTCGTACCCGGGTTTCTCCGTGACGTATCTGGCCTCGTGAGGCTGGATGGGCTCCTCGGAGCCGTCCCTCAGATTCAGGCGCACGCAGATGTCCACCAGGCCGTCGTCTCTCAAGCCGAGCTTGAGCTCGCGATGCCAGTGGTCGACGAACCGCTCCTGCCAATGGGCCAGCCGCTCGGGGACTGCCGTCGAGAGGGTCCAAAGGGCGAGAGATATCGCGTGCCCCCACATGGCCATGAGCCTCGTCTTGCGCCCGTTTTCATCAACCGGCAGCCAGCGGTGCAGGCGGTGCACCGGAAACCAGTCGGTCTTGTGCTCGAACTCCAATCGGCGGCACTCGTCGAGATATCTCGGATCGCCGGTGTGCAGGTATGCCAGGAAGACCTCGGTCATCATGCATCCGCCGAAGGCCGGCGACAGCCAGCCGGAAACCTTTTCATCGGGAAACTGAAAATCGTGATAGTCTCGACCCATCCACCAATCGACGTTGGCCGCGATGATCTCTCCTGCACGTTTTCTCCGCGCGGCATCGGCGATCTCCGTGTAGCGGTGGAGGCCGAAGGTGAAATAGAAGGTCTGGTCCAGCGTGGTTCTCCTGCGGGGCCGCGCTCCCCAGGGCTTACCAATATATCCCTTCTCGATCTTGTCGTTTTCAGCGATGAGCGGCTGGAGGTGGTCAAAGACGCGATCGGCGATAGCTCTTGCCCCATCATCCTGCGTGACGCGATATTGCTCGGTCAGCGCCCAGAGATAGAGTCCGGTGCAGAACATGGTGTCTTCATAGG
>CAZNSB010000282.1:0-4366 GCA_964575155.1 uncultured Planctomycetaceae bacterium
AGAAGGGATTACGCAAAATGTTGCCGGCTGCGGCCATTAGTAAAAAGGCTTTTACGTTTAACCCAACAAACCCTTGTTTGGAAGGCGCTTACGACGAAAAGCCCGTGCGCGTTTTTACTATTTAACCGGCCTGCGGATTTTGCCTAAAGCCTTTTCTTACAAGGTCTTGAGATGTTAAATGGGTGCGATTGGGCGGGTAAAGGCGTTTACGGGTGCCCGCCGGAGGGGGCGCGGCCGGAAGAAGGCGAAGGAACGGGGACGGGCTGCTCTTGGGTTTATTGCTCTGCCTGGAGAACAGCAGCAAGCGGCAACTCAGCCAGCACGTCGGCGGCCGGGTGACTCACGTCCGTTGGGGCGACGAGAAGCTCGTGTTCCCCATCGTGGCGTTGGACTCCCTGCGGGGGAAGCTGCCGGCGGCGTCATTCTGAGGTGGGCCTCTTGTGCTCACGGCGGTGGGCGATCACGTCGAGTGTGATCTTGAGGGCGACGAGCAGGCAGAGAGCGGCCTGATGGGCGCCGGTCTTGCCCACGAGGATGCCGCCCAGCACGACGGTCAGGTGCATCACGACGATCCGGCGATACGGGCGGAACATGAGGTCCTCGAACCGGACGCGTCGGCGCTCGCCCCTGAGGAGGTAGTTGAGGACGAACGAGACGCCGTGGCTGGCGAACAGGGAGATGGACATGATGATGAGGGGCCGGAGGCGGACGGCGAGCATTTCGCGGATCTCCGGCCAGATGGCACCCAGCATCGAGAGGAGGTCCTCGCCGGCAGGCGACGCGTTCGAGCCGAACATGAGCAGGAGGCAGGTGCCGTGAAGGAACGTGAACCCCCCGTAGTGGGTGAGGAAGAGGGCGATGACGAACGCCTTCCCGGGCGAGAACTTCAGCGCCCGGTCGACGCACTGGATGCGGAGGACGTTGTAGAAGGCGATGACGACGTTCTCGGCCCAGTAGGCGGCCAGGATAAGGAAGATGTCCCACCGGAGGAAGAGCACGCCGAAGATGGGGGTGCAGTTTGCGACGATGAGGGCGATGAGGCTGAGGCTGGGGAAAGGCGGGGGCGGGCTGTCGCTGGCCACTCCCAGCCAACGCAGGGTCCGTTCGCTCCGGCTGTCAGGTGCCACTGACCTTCGCCCCGTCTACGTGCCAGCAAAAGGGAGAGTCATGATGGTTCTTCCAGCGCGCATTCGCCCGTGGCGGACCGGCCCGCGGGAGGCTCACTCCCAGGGGTTGACCTGGAGGGTCTGCCACTTGGCCTCTTTGACCCACTTGTCGGGGTCGGTCTCGTCCTCGGCGAGGACCTCGTAGGTGTCCTCCGTGCCGTGCATGGATATGGCCTCGACCACGCAGAGGCGGACCATGGGGTCCTTGTGCTTGACGTGCTTGAACAGCTCTTCCATGTCGCCGATGCGCTGGAGGGCCTTGGCGGCGACGCGGCGGAGCAGGACGTCCTGGCCGGTGACGAGCTTGGCGAGGTCCTTGGTAGCCGGTTTGCACTTCCACCACCCCGCCAGCCGGGCCGACAGCAGCCGCTTGGCCTTCTCCGCGGCGCGGAGGTCGGCGAGGATCTTCTTGGCGGTCTCCTGGGGGCACTTGCCGGGGTGGATTCCGCACATGGCCCGGAGCAGGAAGTCGACGGTGAACTCGCGGGCGTTCGCGGGCTCGTTGGTGCCCCAGCGGTGCTCGATCAGCTCCATACCCTTCGGTCGGCCGTAGAGCCCCCACACCGGCAGCACGCAGTTCCGCAGGGCCTGGCTGGTGACGTCGCCGCCCTTTCCGGCGCCCATGAAGTGGTTGATGCCCAGGTACGGGCGGGGGGCGATCAGGGCCACCAGCTCCTGGGTGAGGAAGGGCAGGGGGCGATAGTTGACGCGGGTGCGGCTCTGGTACATGGCCGGGGAGGCGCGCTCGACGAGCTGGATGATGCCGCCCATGGAGCGGCCGTCGGCCCAGAAGGGGGGGTCGTAGTACTCTCCGCCGAAGTGCCCGGTGGGGGTCATCCAGGAGTTGGAGGCGACCACCGCGGCGATCCGCTCGTCGGCGGCGGCGGCGAACTGGGCGATCTCGGCGCCGTAGACGTGGCCCCAGATGGCGATCTTCTTTGGGTCGGCGAGTTCTTTCTGGGTGAGGAGGTAGTCGATGGTCCGGCTGGTGAAGTGGACGGTGGCGCCCATGGTGGTGGTCTGGCGGCTCTTTCCGAAGACCTTGTTCCAGTGGTTGAAGGCTACGACGAGGAAGCCCTCCCGGACCATGTGCAGGGCGTAGGCGCGGGAGTACAGCTCGCCGCACAGCCTCTCGATGCCCGCCTGCCCCTCGCGGTAGGCGTCGTACATCAGCAGCACCGGCGCCGGGGCCGGGGCGGCCTTGGGGATCAGCAGGCAGATCCGCCCGCGGTGCTCGCCGTCGTAGGCCAGGGTGACGTGCCGGACCTTGAACTCCACCCCGTCGGCCTCCTGCTCGACCTTATGCTCCAGCGGCATCTTCCGCGTGGGCAGGCGGCCGAAGTACTTGGTCACCGCCTTGTGGATCTCGGCGCGGGCCTTCTTCCAGTCCTCGAGGGTGTTGATCTTCCGGGGCTGGAACTCGTGGTTGACGTCCACGGGCGAGCCGCCGGGGCGGCGCTTCTCCGGCAGGACGGGGTAGAACTTCAGGACGTTGGTCTCCAGCCCCATCTTCCAGTGGACGTTCCGGCCCTTGTCGTCCATGCCGGTCTTGACGCCGGCGGGCTTCTCGAAGCCGATGGGCTCGGTGCCGGGGGGCTTCTCAGCGGGCATGGTCTTGGCGCCGGGGGGCTTCTGAGCGGGCATGGTCTTGGCGCCGGGGGGCTTCTCAGCGGGCATGGTCTGGGCCCCGGCCGACAGCCCCGCCCACCACAGCAGAACCCCCGCCAGCATCGCCGTCTTGCTCATGTCGCATCTCCTCTTGGCCGGTGCACCGGCCGGTTGGGCGGGGTCATTCCCGCTGGTGCCAGGGGCTGATCAGCAGGGCCTGGTTCATGGCCTCCCAGGCCCAGCGGTCGCGCTCGCCGCGGCGGACCTGGGCGAGGGTGTTGAACATTTCCTCTGTGCCGCGGATTTGGACGGCCTCTGCGACCATCATGCGGAGGAGGGGGTCTCCGTGGCGGACGTGCTTGAACATCTCGGTCATCTCCCCGGTGCGCTGGAGGGCCTTGCCCGCCAGCCTGCGGAGCAGCAGGTCGTCGCTGCCGATGAGCCTGGTCAGTTCGCCCGCCGCCGCCCGGCAGCGCCACCAGCTCGCCCGCCGGGCGCCCAGGAGCTGCCTGTCCCGCTGCCCGGAGCGCAGGTCGGCGAGGATCTTCTTGACGGTCGCGGGCGGGGGCTTGCCCGGGTCGACCCCGCACATCGCCCGCAGCAGGAAGTCCACCTGGTACTGGCGCGAGTGGAAGGGCTGGTTGGTCAGCCAACGGTGCTCGATCATCTCCATCCCCCTCGGCCGGCCGTACAGCTTGTACACCGGCACCAGGCACTGCATCGCCGACGTGTTGGTGCTGAGCCCGCGCCCGGCGCCCATCATGTGGTTGACGCAGAGGTACGGGCGGGGCGGGATCAGCGCCAGCATCTCCTGGGTGAGGAAGGGCAGCGGCTTTTCGCTGATCTTGCGCTTGCTCTGGTACATGGCCGGCTGGGCGCGGTCGGCACCGTAGACGTGCCCCCCGACCGCCGTCCCGTCCGCCCAGAACGGCGCGCCCCAGAAGGCCGTCCGGTAAGGCCGCGTCGGACCCATCCACGAATGCCGCGCCACCAGCGCCGCGATCCGCTCGTCCGCCGCCGCCGCGAAGGTCGCCACCTCCGCCCCGTACACGTGCCCGAGGATCGCGATCCGGGCCGGGTCCACCAGCTTCGTCTGGGTCCGCAGGTAATCGACGGCGCGGCTGGTGAAGTGGGCGGCGGCGCCGATGGTGCACAGTTCGGTGCTCTGCCCGAACTGCCTGTCCCAGTGCTCCAGGGCCACCACGAGGAAACCCTCGCGCACCCAGTGCTTGCCCATCGCCCGCGAGTAGAGGTCCCCGCAGATCCGGTTGATCCCCTGCTGGCACCCGTCGTAGATGAGCACCGCCGGCTGCGGCGTGGGGGCGCCCTTGGGGATCAGCAGGCAGAGGTACCCCCGGCGGGTCTTGTCGAAGGCGAGCGTCAGCACCTTCAGCGTCCACTCGTCGGCCTCGGCGACCTTCTCGACCTTCGCGTCCAGAGGGATCTCCCGGGGCGGCGTCTTGCCGAAGTACCCGCGCACCGCCCGGCGAATCTGCCGGCGGACCTTCTCCCACTGCCCGAGGGTGGCGACCTCCCGAACCTTGAAGTGCCGGTCCACCTTCAGCGGGCACAACGCCGGGACCCGGATGCTT
>CAZNSB010000282.1:4376-7029 GCA_964575155.1 uncultured Planctomycetaceae bacterium
ACCGGGTCGTCGGGAAACGGCGGGCGGTACACCCGCAGCGGGTTCGTCGGGAGCCCCAGCCGGTGGCGGAACACCTGCCCCCTCTTGTCGCGCTGCTTGACGGCGTCGGGCGGACGCTGGTAGGGAATGGGCTCGACCGCTCCACCCGGCCGCCCCAGCCACAGGAGCACCGACGCAAGCGCTGCTGCCTTCCTCACGGCCGCTTCCTCCCGCCGCCGCCGGCGGTCACTGGCCCTCCCAGGGGTTGACCTGGAGGGTCTGCCACTTGGCCTCAGCCGCCCAGTTGTGCGGGTCGGTCTCGTCCCGGGCGAGGGTGAGGAACATGTGCCTTTTTCCGTAGAGCTGGACGGCCTCGAAGACGGTCATCCGCACCACCCCGTCGGGGTGATCGGCGTGCTTCCACAGTTCGTCCACGTCGCCGATTCGCTGGAGGACCTTGGCCGCCGCCCGGCGCAGGGCCTTGTCCTTGCTTGTGACGAGCTTGGCGGCCTGGGCGCCCGCCCGGCGGCACCGCCACCAGGACGCCACCCGGCACCCGCGAAGCTGCCGGGCCGGGTCCTTCGAGCGAAGATCGGCCAGGATCTTCTTGACCGTCCCGGCGGGAGCCTTGCCCGGGTTGATCCCGCACATCCCCCGCAGGTAGAAGTCCACCGTGTAGTCGCGGGCGTTGACCGGCTCGTTGGTCTTCCAGCGGTGGTCGATCAGCTCCAGCGCCCAGGGGCGGCCGTACAACGCCCACACCGGGCGGATGCACTCGTTCATCGCCGGGCTGGCCCGGGCCCCCACCCCCGGGCCCATCCCCGGGTTGATCCCCAGCAGCGGACGCGGCGCGATCAACGCCAGCATCTCCTGCGTCAGGAAGGGCAGCGGGCGGTAGTTGACCCTCCGCCGGCTGAAGTACATCTGGGGCGAGGCCCGGTTGATGCACGCCATCCCTGCCCTGCCCGACGCCCAGAACGGCGGGCTCCAGAACGCCGCCCCGTAGTGCCGCGTCGGGCCGAACGACGAGCACGACGCCACCACCGCCCCGATCCGATCGTCCATCGCCGCCGAGAACTGCGCCACCTCCGCGCCGTATACGTGACCCCAGATGCCGATCTTCTCCGGGGCGACCAGGTCCTTCTGCGTCAGCAGGTAATCGACGGTTCGCGTGGCGAAGTGGACGGCCGCCCCCACCGTCCCCAGCTCCACGCTCTTGCCGAAGACCTTGTCCCAGTGATCCAGGGCGACGACCACGAAGCCTTCCCGCGCCAGGTGGATGGCATACGCCCGGCAGTAGAGCTTCCCGCACGACCGGTCGATCCCCGCCCCGAACGCGTCGTACAACAGGATCGCCGGGGCCGGAGTCGGGGTGCCCTTGGGGATCAGCACGCACATCCGCCCGCGGAGGTTCTCGTCGAAGGCGACGGTGATCAGCTTCCGGGTGTACTCCTCCTTGACCTGCGTCTGCTCGAGCCTGGGATCGAGCGGGACGTCCGCGGAGGGCATCTTCCCGAAGTACCCGCGGACGGCCCGGCGGATCCTGGGGCGGAGCTTCTCCCACTCGCCGGCGGTCTGCGCGTTCCGGGGGCGGAACTCGTTGTCCACCCGCAGCGGGCAGAGCCCGCCGACATGGGGGTTCCCTCGGGGAAGGACCACGCGGAGGACGTTGGTCTTGAACCCCGTATCCCAGCCGACCGCGCGCCCGCCGCGGTGCCACCCATGCCGAGCGTTTTCCGGCTTCTCAAGCCGGATAGGCTCGGCCGCGATCCCCGCGGCCGCCCAACACACGATGCCGGCGGCGAGCCCTGTCACACTCTTCATGTTGATCTCCCGACGCTGCACAGGATGTCCTCATATTATAACCGCAGGACGCGCCGAGGCTACCGGCCGATCCTGGAAAGGCCGCCGACAGGAAATCCCGTAACCCACGCCCCAGGGCAACGTGGCGGCCCTGGCTTCCCTTGCCGTTGCGGAGGCAGGCGACCATTCGTCGGGTGTCGATGTCTTGGACGCGGAGATGAATGGCTTCCGAGACACGCAGGCCCCAGGTCTACATGACGACGGCGCTCATGCGAGTGGCGGGCCGGCGGATGGGGGCCAAGAGCTGCCGAACCTCCTGCCGGCCGAGGACCACGGAGAGCTTCTTGTCGCGCCGGAGGCCGATGAGCGCGAGGATAGGCAACCGCCGACGGAGGGTCTGCCGGAAGAGGAACTTGATGGCGAAGAGATAAACGCGTACGGTGCCGTTGGCGCGGCGTTGCGTCTCGGTCAGACGCACGAAAAACTGTCGAATGTCGTCTTCGGTGAGTTGGTCGGGGCATCGGTTGAAGTGCTGTGCGAGGTGCTTGACGGCCTGCAGGCACCTTCGTTGCGTGCCTTCGGCCGGGGCTTTCGCCAAGGCGCATGTCTTGGATCGTTCGGCGGCGCAGTTTGGTCATGGTGGTTTCCTTCGCGAGGTGACGGCGACTCCTCCCGCGGGAGTCTGTTGGAAGGAGAATAGACCGACGGCCCGCCCCAGCTCAACCGATCCCCCGAATCTGCACGCCCGCCAGCCCGCCAGAAAACCCGAAAAAACCTTTGACAGAATCCCCAAACGCCGATAAGATACTACTAAACGCGATCGCGGGGTAGAGCAGTCTGGTAGCTCGTCGGGCTCATAACCCGGAGGTCG
>CAZNSB010000283.1:0-7002 GCA_964575155.1 uncultured Planctomycetaceae bacterium
GACGTGATCGACGCGCCCGAGAAGTTCGAGATCACGATCACCGGTAGGGAAAGCGCCTTTGACCTGACGCCGCGGCGGATGCAGAACTTCAAGGTCAAACCGGGCGAGACCATCGCCTGGCAGGCGACGTATCCGAAGCCCCGGCGGGGCGCTGCGCCCTCGCCGGTCGCCGGAGCGGCGGCCGCCGACGCTTCCGGCGTGGTGACCGTCAAGGGCGTGAAAATCCCGCGCGACCCGCGCGAGGTGAAGATCACCCTGACACGGGCGAAGTAGTCGGTCCCGCACGGGCGGACCACGCGCATCCGCGCCGCCGACGCGGACCGGCAAGGAGCCACAGAATGAAACGCAACGCGACGTTGATCGCCACCGTGGTGGTTCTACTGTCGTCCCTGGCCCGGGCCGACCTGCCTACCGGACAGGGAGGCGTGGTCGTCGAGCGGTGGGGCCAGGCCGGGCATGTCCAGCACCCCGGCACGCTCAAGTACGCCCCCGCCCAGGGCGCCCAGGCCGCCGGGTTCGACCTTAAGGCCCTGCCCGCCAAGGCCAGGATCCACCGCGCGCGCGTGCTGATGGCCCGGCGGGGCGGATACGGCGCCAGTTTCGAGGTCTTCGCGCCGGGCGCCGGCGCCAAGGACAAGCCCGCCGGAAAGGCTCTCAGTCCCGTGCCGCCCTATTGCCGGTGGTTCGACGTGACGGAGTCCGTCCGCGCGCAGGTCAAGTCAGGCCGATCGGCGAGGTTCCTCATCGTCGGCAGCGGCTACGACCCCAAGGCCACGCGACTGGAGATCGCCTACGAGGGCAAACTCGCCAACCCCCCCCAGCAGGTCCGAAACGTCAAGGCCTTCTGCCGGGCCGGGCAGGTCTTCATCACCTTCACCGAAATCGACGACCTCACCGAGGGCCGGGACCGCTACTCCTGGGGCCACCTGATCAAGAAGGCCCGCGGGTACACGGCCGACGGCATCGTTCCCAACGACGCGAAAGGCGAACTGCGCTACCGCGTTTATCGCCACGATAAGCCGATTACCCCCAAGACCATCGGCGAGGCCGAACTGCTGGCCGAGGTCCTGCCCGCCAGCGGAGTCAACACGCGCATCGTCAAGCGGATCTGGCAGGGCGAGAACGTCCCGAGCAAACTGGACGACAAATTCGTCGCGGTTCGCCTGGCCGTCCAACCGGGAAAGCCTGTGCCCAGCGGGATGGGCGTGTACGTCCACACGCCCGGGCGCGCGGGCAAGGCCTATTACGCGGTGGTCACCGCCGTCAACGGCGTGGAGAACACCACCGACTTGGCCGGGGCGGTCGCCGGCCCGATCGACGAGAAGCCGGCCGCGCCCGAGCCGGTCCTCCAGGACGAGTCTGTAACCCGCAAAGGTCGCCGCGACGAACTGATCACCCGCCGCTATGCCCTCTGGGCGGCCCCGCCGCTGTCGGAGCGCCCCCTGCACTACCGCGTCACAATACAATGGTACCCCAAGCGGATCGCCAAACGGGCGCCCCTGGAGGTCAACCACGGGCACTCCCACGCCTACACGCTCCAACGGCGTCAGCGCGCCGATGCCTACATGCTCGTCCCCGCCGACGGCCCCGAAAACCCCCTTTACGTCGGGGCCAATAACTGCCACACCACGCTCAAGAGTTACGCCCAGGGCGACTGGGCGCCGTGGACCTACCGGCGGACCGCCCTGCTGGTCGATTGGGCCCGCCGGGCGTATCCGATCGACGAGAAGCAGATCTACGCTTACGGCAGCCACTGGGGCATGTGGTACCTCCGCCACCCGGAGATCTACAGCGTGTTCATCGGCTGGGGCTCTGCGGAGTTGACCAAGGGCTTTGTTGACTGGAATCGCGCCGTCGGCACCTGGGGCCCGCCCGGCGCGTACAAGGGCAAACCGGAAGATCAGAACCCCTACGTCATGTGCGACTTCACGCGGCACGTTCAGGCCGACCCGGCCCGGGAGTTGCCGGTCCAGTTCCTGATCCCCTGCACCGGGTCGCACACGTCGGAGATGAGTTACGCGGCCCTGCCGAGGTACAAGTCGGCGCTGATGGACGCCCGCCAGCCCTTCGCCGCCGACATCGGCAAGGCCTCGTGGGGCTTCGCGACGCCCGTGGCGCTGAGAGAATTCCGCGCCGGTCGGCTGGTCATTCGGCGGGACGACCCGAAGCCCGCCTTCGGGCGTTGCACCCTCGACGACAACCACGGCAGCGGAGACATCAGAAGCGGCGAACCGGTGGGGCTGCTGAACGGCTACCTGCTGTGGGAGACCGGCGGCGTTGTGGATGAGCCCGGGCGCTTCGAGATGACCGTTGCCCTGCACGCATCGGCCCCGCTGGACCGATGCGGCGTGGACTTCACCCCGCGCCACTGCCGGAAGTTCAAGCCCAAGCCGGGCGATGAATTCACCTGGGGGAACAAGCAGCTTTCAGGCGGCAAGGCGATCGCCTCCGGCAAGGTGGCGGCGGATAAGTGGGGCCTCGTGACGCTCAAGCAGGTCATCGTCACCAAGGGAAAGAACCGGATCTCGATCGTGAGACAGTGACGCGCGGCGAAGGAGAATGTTCCTGAAGCGGATTTGCGTGACATCGACGGTCTTGCTGGTTGTGGCTGCGGCCCGGGCGGGAATGGTCGTGCAGACGTGGTGGCCCGGCAAGAATGTCTCGTATCCGGGGACGCTCAAGATGGCCGACGCGATCCCTATTCGTCTCCATGCCGTCACGTCGCGACCTCTTTCCTCATCGTCACCGGCGTTGGACCAAGCTGGTATCGCCGTCCTTGCGCAACTCGGGCATCGTCGGTAACAGAGCCCGGGCGGGCCTGTCAACCCGGACCTTCCTGGCACGCTCCTGCCCTCGGCCGCCACTCGCGCCGCCTCGGCACAGCCGACCAGGCAGTCGAGCCAGTCGTTGTCCGCCTTGGACGGCGGCAGCTTCGGGCGGCATCATGGCCCGTGAACGGCCCAATGCTCCCTTGTCAGAGCCAGAAAGGTGCTTACTGAACCCCAACATCGTGATAGAGTCGTCGAAAAGACCCACGGCGGTCGTGGGCCGGGGTCGATCTGGGAAATCTCGGCTAAAGGCGCACGGTGATCCCTGACGCGATGGGCAACACGTCACGCCTGACGCCCGGGCAGCGGTTCTGTCGGCTGTACGACTTCCAACCGGTGGACCGCACCGTCCGCTGGGAGGCGGTGGCCTTCTGGCCGGAGACAATCGAGCAGTGGCGGCAGGCGGGCACCTTCGGCGCCGACGCCGACCCCATGGTCTGCTACGGTTTCGACCCGCGCCCTTGTGTCAGCGGGGGACTGGGGCTGACGCACATGGCCCTTTCCGGCCCGCCGGTGGGCCAGCACGTTCTCGAGGACGACGGCCACACACAGCTCCTGCAAAACGACCTCGGGCTTCTCTGGCGCGTCCGCACCGACGGGACCAGCATGCCGACCTGGATCCGCTTCCCCGTCGAATGCCACGCCGACTGGCTCAACAAGATCAAGCCGCGCCTCGACCCCGAGGCCCACGAGTATCCCGGCCTCGATGCCGAGCTGGCCGAGGCGGGCAGGCACGGCGATGCGCCTGTGGCGGCGGCGCTGGTGGGGCTGTACGCCTTCTGGCGGAACTTCTGGGGCGAAGAGAAGCTTGCCTACGCCTTCTACGACCAGCCCGAGACGCTGCACGAGATGGCGGCGACCTGGCTTCAGATGCACTGCCGCTGCGCCCCGCGAATCCTTCAGGCCGCCCGCATCGACTACGTCCTCTTCCACGAGGACATGGCCTTCAAGAACGGCCCGCTGATCGGCCCGAACCTCTTCGACGAATTCATGGCCCCGTACTACCGGGAGCTGTTCGCCGACCTCCGCGGCCGGGGGCAGAAGCGGTTCCTGCTGGACTCCGACGGCAACAACGGCGCGGTCCTGGACCGCTTCGTCGAGCTGGGCATGAACGGCCTGTATCCCTTCGAGCAGGCGGCCGGGTGCGACGTGCTGGCGTTCCGGCGGGAGCATCCGCACTTCGTGATCTGGGGCGGAGTCGACAAGCGCGCCCTGCTGAGGAACAAGGACGACGTGAAGCGCGAAGTGATGGAGAAGGTGCCGCAACTGCTGGCCTCCGGCGGATTCATCCCGTCGGTGGATCACGCCGTGCCGCCCTGTCCGCAGGAGAACTTCGAATATTTCCTGGAGCTGGTGCGAAGCCTGTAAGGAGCAAGCGCGATGACATCGCCCGCCAGCGCGCCCGTGCGCGTGAACCCCGTCTGCGTTCATCCTTCGGAGCGGCGGCTGGGCCTCGGCGGCCAATGGCGGTTCCGGCTGGACCCGGCCGATGAGGGCCTGAAGCGGCGATGGCACGAAGACATCGGCCCGCTGGGGGAGACCATCGAGGTCCCCGGCTGCTGGCAGGGCCAGGGCTTCGGCAACGACGGAACAGACGAGGTCTGGGACTTCCGCCTCTCGGCCCGGACGTTCCGGGCGACCTACAAGGGCACCGGCTGGTACGGCAGGAGCTTTGGAGTTCCGGGCGGCTGGCGCGGCCGGCGGATTCACCTGAACTTCGGCGGCGCCCATCCCAGCGCCGAGGTGTGGCTCAACGGCGCCCGCCTGGGCGAGAACGCAGCGCCCTTCGTGCCGTTCGGCTTCGAGGTCACGGACCGCGTCCGCTTCGACGCCGAGAACGTCCTGGCCGTTCGCGTCCACGAGGCCAATCGCGAGCTGGGATTCAGCTACAATTGGCAGGGCAACTGGTCGGGTCTGTACCGCACGGTGGAGCTGGTGGCCACCGGGCCGGCGCGGCTGCGTTGGCCGCGGATCATCCCGGACGTCGACGGCGAGCGGCTGGCGATCACGGCCCAATTGGACGGGCTGGATGCGCTGTCGGGCGAGGCGGTTCTTCGCGTCGCGGTCACGCCGGTCGGGGAAGACGCCGCCGCGGCAACGGCTGAGTGCCCGGTCAACGGCCACAGGGCGGAGTTCTCCGTGCCGCTTCCCTCGCCCAGGCTCTGGTCCCCGGACGCCCCGAGTCTCTATCGCGTGGACGCCGCCCTCGTCGCCGGCGACGAGGTCCTCGACGCCCTCAGCGAGCGAGCCGGCTTTGTGAAGCTGTCCACGCGGGGCAAGCATTTCCTCGTCAACGGCCAGCCGTATTACATGCGCGGCACGGGCGATTTCCAGGCCCACCCGGAGACCGGCTGTCCCGATACCGACCGCGACCGCTGGCGCAGGAAGCTGCGGACACTTCGCGACTGCGGCTACAACTACGTCCGCTGCCAGTCGTATGTGCCGGCTCCGGAGTATTTCGACGTGGCCGACGAGGTGGGTCTGCTCGTGCAGAGCGAGATGGGCATGCTCGGCGGCTGGGGCGGGCATGACGTCTGGCACGTGTACGGCTGGCCGGCGCCGACTGCGGGGGTGCGCGAGGCGATCAAGCGGCAGTGGGACCGCGTGGTGATGCGCGACGTCAATCACCCCTCGGCCAACCTCTACTGCATGAGCAACGAGCTGGGCGGAAGCTGCCTGTTCCCCCGCACCGCCTGGCAGTGCGACCGCGACACCAAGGCGATCAAGCCGACGGCCTTTGTGATCTGGACCGACGGCGGCCACAGCGACGAGCTGCCCGAGGACTTCGTCAACGCCGACGCCAGCGCCGACGCCACCTGCGAAAAGCCTCTCATCCAGCACGAATTCCGCTGGTGGAGCTCGTTGCCGGACGTGCGGATCATGGACAAGTACAGCGGCGCCCTCCGGCCGTGGGGGGCCGAGATCGCCCTGGCCGCCGCGAGACGACACGGTATCGAGCACGTCCTGCCCGCCGCCGCCGGGACCAGCGCAAAGCTTCAGTACGTCGAGGCCAAGGGCAAGATGGAGGCCTGCCGGCGCGACCACCCGACCCTGGCGGGCATCTGCCACTTCTCGGCCATGGACATGAACCCCTCCCCGCAGGGCGTCTTCGACGAATTCTACCAGCGAAAGCTCATCTCGGCAGAGAGCTGGCGAAGGACCAACGGCGACACCGTGATCCTGGCGTCGCTGGCCTTCGCCGGCCGAATCCTCGTCGCCGGCCAGACGCTGAAATTCGGGCTGAGCGTCTCCGACTTCTCGCACCCGCCGCTGCGCCGGCCGGAGCTTGCCTGGCGCCTCGCCGCCGGGCAGCAGCGCCTCGCCGAGGGCCAGATCAGCTACGACCATGAGCCCTTCTGCACCTGTCCGGTGGGGGAAGTGGAGCTGACGGTTCCCGATGTCGCCGCGCCGGTCAAGGCGACGCTCTCGGCCGAGCTGACCGAGGCCGATCGCACGTTGAGGAATCAGTGGGACCTGTGGCTGTTTGGTGCGCGGGCCGCGGCGCTCGAGGACGTCGCGATCTACGGAGCCGCCCGGCATACTTGGCTGAGAACGGTTCAGTCTCTGCCACAGGCGTCGGCGAATGATCTGGCCGCCCCCGGCCGGTATCCGGCGGTGCTCACCGAGCGGCTGGATCAGGCGCTGGGGGCCTTCATGCGGGCCGGGGGGCGGGTGATCCTGGCCGCGTCGGAGGGGCTGGTCCGGCCTTTCGGGCCGAAGCTCGGCTCCACCCTCGGCCGATACTTCTTCCTCCCGCCGGCCAGCTATCCGCCCTACGAGGACGGCCACCAGGGCACCATCCTCGCCCACCATCCCATGCTGGGCGAGCTGCCGCACGAGGACTTCGCCGACCTCCAGTTCTTCCGGATGATCGCCGACGCTGCGCCGCTGGAGCTGGAGCCGGTGGGCCTCAACGCCGCCGACCCCGTCCTCCGCGTCATGCACAGCTACCAGGTGGGCCGGTCGCTCGCATACCTCACCGAATGCGCCGTCGGACGCGGCGGAATGGTCCTCTGTGCGCTGGACCTCGATCAGTCCTGGCCGGAGGCGGCCTGCCTGCTGGCCGGCATCTGCCGATACGCCGCCGGCGAGGACTTCGCGCCGCAGTTGAGGCTCCCCGACGACGCCCTGGCCAAGATCACGCGGGCAACGCTGTTGCCCTGATCGAGGGCGG
>CAZNSB010000284.1:0-6996 GCA_964575155.1 uncultured Planctomycetaceae bacterium
GGCAGGAGGGATACGGCGCATTTGCCGTCAGCCGGTCCAATCTCGACGCCGTGGCGGAGTACATCCGAAAACAGAAGGCGCATCATCGGACGATGACGTTCCAGGAAGAATTCGTGGCCCTTTTGAAACGACACGGGATCGACTACGATGAGCGCCACATTTGCGACTGATCGGGAATTGTGCCGCCCCTGCGGGGCTGGACGCGAGGGGCGCCGGTCCCGGACCCGCCGCTGACGCGGCGGGCTACAAGTCTGGCCGCCCCTGCGGGGCCGTCGGACACATCGCAAGTCGACAATCGGAAATCGAAAATGTCTTTACTGGTCACCGGCAGCATCGGGATCGACACGGTGGAGGCCCCGTGGGGCAAGGTCGTCGACGCCCTGGGCGGGTCGAGCGTGTATTTTTCGTGCGCGGCGAGCTTCTTCGCCCCGGTGCGGTTCGTGGGCGTGGTGGGGGCCGACTGCCCCGAGGGGTTCCTCAAGCCGCTGGCCGACAATCCCCGGATCGACCTGGCCGGGCTGGAGGTCCGCCAAGGGGCCAAGACCTTCCGCTGGCACGGGCGGTACCACGACGACGTGAACCAGCGCGACACGGTCGGCGTCGAGCTGAACGTCCTGGCCGAGCGCGGCCCGACGATCCCCGAGGCCTTCCGCGACAGCGAGTACGTCTTCCTGGCCAACACGCACCCGCATCTGCAACTGGAGCTGCTGCGGCAGCTCGACGGGCCGCGCCTCGTGGTCGCCGACACCATGGACCTGTGGATCCGCGACGAGCCGGAGGCCCTCGAAGAGCTGATCGGCGTGATCGACGGGCTTCTGCTGAACGACTCCGAGGCCAGGGGCATGACCGGCCAGAGCAACCTCATCGCGGCGGGGGCGGGGATCGCCGATCGGGTGCAGCGCCGGGCGGGGCGGCAGCGCGGCCGTCCCGGCGGGTTCGTCATCATCAAGAAGGGCGAGCACGGGAGCGTGCTCTTTGCCGACGGGGGGGCGACGGCGCTTCCGGGGTATCCGGCCCGGCGGGTGGTGGACCCCACCGGCGCGGGGGACTCTTTCGCCGGGGCGCTGATGGGGCACCTCGCCGCCGCCGGGGAAGTCTCCGGCGGCGCCCTACGCCGGGCCATGGCCTACGGCACCGTCACCGCCAGCTTCGCCCTGGAGGACTTCTCGCTGAACCGCCTGCTGCGGACCGACCGCGGCGAGATCGACCGGCGCTTCGCGGAGTACGAGGCGATGCTGAGATTCTGAGTATGCCTTCACAGCCGATGCTGTGGGTGCCATGGCGGGCGTTTTTCCCCGCCATGCGGGTCAACATGGCGGCACACCGCGGCCGCCATGGCACCCGGTGAGATTCTAAGGCTCGAGGATCCATGAACGTCCGCACCTTCTTGGCGCTGCCGCTGGATGAGGCGATCCGGGACCGGCTGGTTTCGGCGCAGGAGTCTCTGTCCTCGGGCGGGGCGCGCATCCGCTGGGTGGCCTTCGAGAACCTGCACCTGACGGTGAAGTTCCTCGGCGAGGTGGAAGATCGTCTGCTGAATGAGGTCTGCGGCGTGGCGGGGGAGGTCGCCTCTGAGGTGGAGCCGTTTCCGTTCAGCGTTCGCGGGCTGTCGGCCGTGCCTCCGAGGGGGCCACTGCGGATGATCTGGGCGGGCGTGGCCGAGCCGACGGGCCGCCTGCAAACGCTGAACGACCGGCTGGAACGGGCCTACGCCGCGCTGGGCTTCAAGGCCGAACGCCGCGCCTTCCGCCCGCACCTGACCCTCGGCCGAGTCAAGCCCGGACGGGACGTTGACCGCCTCCGGGCCGCGGCGGCCGAGTATGCCGAAACCGATTTCGGCATCCAGTCGGGCGAAGAGCTGATCGTCTTCTCATCGAAGCTCAGCGGTGGCGGCCCGACGTACTCGCCGCTGGGGCGGGCGCCCCTTGGCGGGCGGTCACAGGCGGGCCCATGACGCCCGACAAGCCGCAGACCGGCACGCTGCCGCGTCTTCCCCGCTTGCCAAACGGGCGGCGGCGGGGTAAGCTGCCGCGGTGGTGGGGCGGGGCGGTGAGTTCCGGTGCCCCCGCAAGAAAGGGCTGAAGTTTTCTAAAGATCCGGCCTTGCCTTACCCGAACATAGGCCGTACAGTTCGGGGCGAGGCAGACAGGACACAGCGTAAGGAGACCGGTAATGGCCAAGTCCTCTTCCAAGGTCCCCCGGAAGGACGGCACCGCGCCGGAGGGGCGCCGCGAGAAGGCGCTGGACGCGGCGCTGGAGCAGATAGAGAAGAGCTACGGCGTGGGGAGCATCATGCGGCTGAGCGACGACAAGATCGTCCCGGCCGAGGGCATCTCCACCGGCGCGCTGAGCCTGGACCTGGCCCTGGGCGGTCGGGGGATGCCGCGGGGGCGGATCTGCGAGCTGTTCGGCCCGGAGGTGAGGGGGAAGACGACGCTTGCCCTGCACGTGGTCGCCAACGCGCAGGCGGCCGACGGCGTGGCCGCGTTCATCGACGCCGAGCACGCCATCGACCCCACCTGGGCCCGCAAGCTGGGCGTGAAGCTCGAGAACCTGCTCATCTCCCAGCCTGACACCGGGGAGCAGGCCCTGGAGATCTGCGAGATGCTGGTCCGCTCCAACGCGGTGGACGTGATCGTGATCGACTCGGTGGCGGCGTTGATCCCGCGGGCGGAGATCGAGGGCGAGATGGGGGACCAGCACATCGGCCTCCAGGCCAGGCTGATGAGCCAGGCCATGCGGAAGCTGGCGGGCATCATCGCCAAGACGCGGACCTGCGTGATCTTCATCAACCAGATCCGGATGAGGATCGGGGTGATGTTCGGGAACCCCGAGACGACGCCGGGGGGGCGGGCGCTGAAGTTCTATTCCTCGGTGCGGGTGGACATCCGGCGGGTGACCTCGGTCAAGGAAGGGGAGAACATCGTGGGCAACCGTGTGCGGGCCCGCGTGGTCAAGAACAAGATCGCCCCGCCCTTCCGCAAGGCGGAGTTCGAGATCATGTTCGACAGCGGGATCAGCGCCACCGGGGACCTGCTGGACCTGGCCGTGGAGAACGACATCGTCACCAAGAGCGGGTCGTGGTTCAGCTACGGCGACGTCCGCCTCGGCCAGGGGCGGGAATCGGCCAGGGCCTTCCTCGCCGACAACGCCGACCTTCGCGGCGAGATCCGCCGGGCGGTCGTCGAGAAGCTCGCCCCGCCGACGGCGCCGAAAGAAAGCAGGGAGCCCGAGGAACCGGCGGACGGGTAGCCGCGGGCACTGCTGCCAGGTTCTCCGCGCCGCCGGGGGGTGCGGCGGCCGGTTCGGAAGCGGGTCGTCGTCTGCGGAAAGGGCCGGCGTGGTGGGTGTTGGCGGCGTCTGCCGGGATTCTCGGCGCCAAGAGCTTCCCAAGCGGGCGTGAACTTCACTAGAATGCACTCCGCGCGCCGGCCGGGTGCCGGAAGGCCCCGCAGGATCGATCATGACCAGGACGTCCCGACAAATTCGCAGCGAGTTCATCCAGTTCTTTGCCGACCGCGGGCACGCCACGGTGCCCTCCAGCTCCCTGCTGCCGGCCGACGACCCCTCCCTGCTCTTCGCCAACGCCGGCATGAACCAGTTCAAGGACGTCTTCCTCGGCACCGGCACGCGCCCATACGCCCGGGCCGTCAACTGCCAGAAGTGCATCCGCGCCGGCGGGAAGCACAACGACCTGGAGGACGTCGGGCACGACACCTGCCACCACACCTTCTTCGAGATGCTGGGGAACTGGTCGTTCGGGGACTACTTCAAGCCCGAGGCCATCGCCTGGGCCTGGGAGCTGCTCACCAAGGTCTGGTCCCTGCCCAAGGACAGGCTGTGGGCGACCTACTTCAAGCCCAGGAGAGGATCGAATCTTGAGGAAGACACGGAGTCGAGGGAGCTCTGGTTGAAGCTGGTTGGACTGCCCGATGACCGTGTGCTTTCGGGGGGGCTGGACGACAACTTCTGGATGATGGCAGAGACCGGCCCGTGCGGGCCGTGCACGGAGCTTCACATCGACCTGGGCCAACACGCCTGCGGCATGTTGGGGCACCCTGGCGTCGAGTGTGGCGTCAATGTGGGCAATTGCTCACGCTTCATCGAGTTGTGGAATCTTGTCTTCATAGAGTTCAACTTGACTGAAGGCGGCGCCCTGGAGCCGCTGTCGGCAAGGCACGTGGACACGGGGATGGGCCTGGAGCGCGTCTGCGCGGTGCTTCAGGGCAAGACGGACGACTACGCGACGGACGTGTTCGGCCCGCTGATGGCGGCCCTGACGGAGGCCTCGGGCACGCGCTACGGCGATTCGCCCGAGCAGGACGTGGCCTTGCGGGTGATCGCCGACCACGCCCGGGCCTGCACTTTCGCCATCGCCGACGGCGTCCTGCCTTCCAACGAAGGCCGCGGGTACGTCATCCGCCGGATCCTTCGCCGCGCCGCCCGCTTCGGGCGAAAGCTCCGCCGGCACGAGCCCTTCCTGCACGCCCTGGTCCCGATCATCGCCGAGCAGATGGGCGAGGTCTTCCCCGAACTCGCCCACCGGGCCGGACACGTCGCCGAGACCGTCCGCGAAGAGGAGGTCTCGTTCAACCGAACGCTCGACCGGGGGCTGGAGCTGTTCGAGCGGGCCGCCGGAAAGGCCGGAAAGGTCATCCGCGGCGACGTGGCCTTCGAGTTGTACGCGACGTACGGGTTCCCGATCGACTTGACGCAGCTCATGGCGGCCGAACGCGGGCTCCCCGTGGACATGCCCGGATATGAAGAGGAGATGGCGCGGCACCGGGAGATTTCGGCGGCGGGGGGCGGCTTCCAGGCGGCGGCGATCGCCGCCCTGCCGGCCACCGACGACTCGGCCAAGTATGACCTCGCCCCGATCGAGGGGGAGGTGCTCGGCTGGGTCGTCGGCGAGACCTTCGTGACCGAAGGGACGCTGCCGGAAGGTGCCGCGGGGGCGGTGGCGCTGGACCGAACGAACTTCTACGGCGAGGCGGGCGGGCAGGTGGGCGACGTCGGCCGGCTGAGAGGGCCCGAGGGGGCCTTTGCCGTCCGCGACACCAGGCTGGCCGGTCATTGCGTCCTGCACGTGGGCCTGGTGGAAACGGGCTCGCTGTCGGTCGGCCAGACCGTCACCGCGGAGGTCGCGCCCGTCCGCGCGGATACCCGGCGCAACCACACCGCCACCCACCTGCTGAACGGGGCGCTGAGCGAGGTGCTCGGGGGGGGCGTCGACCAGGCCGGCAGCGTCGTCGAGCCGGACCGCCTGCGCTTCGACTTCACGCACGGGAAGGCTCTGACCGCCGAGCAGTTGGCCGAAGTGGAACGGGTGGTGAATGGGCGGATCCTGGCCGATGAGCCCGTCGAAGCAAGACAGATGCCCCTGGCCGAGGCCAGAAAGATCCCCGGCGTCCGGGCCGTCTTCGGTGAAAAGTACCCCGACCCCGTGCGGGTGATCCTGACCGGGACGGGCGAGGGGGCCTCGGCGGAGTTCTGCGGCGGGACGCACCTTCAGCGGACCTCCCAGGCCGGACTGTTCAAGATCCTCTCCGAGGAGTCGGTGGCCCGGGGTGTGCGGCGGATCACCGCCGTGACCGGGCGGGCGGCCGTGGAGTACGTCCAGCGCGTCGACGAAGCCGCCCGCCAGGCCGCCGGCGCCCTCCGCGTGCCCGTCGAGCAGATCGGCGAGCGGGTGGTCGCTCTTCAGAATGACCTCAAGCAGCTCCGGAAGCGCCCCGCCGTCCCGGCCGAAGACCGCCCCGCGGACGTCATCGCCGAAACCCCCGCCGGGAACATATTGATGCTGGAGGTGCCGACGACGGACGCGGCGGCGATGCGGAAGCTCTGTGACGTCCAGCGCCAGCGCGGGGCGGCGGGCATGCTCGTCGGCGGCGCCGAAGGCGGGAAGGTGACCCTGGTGGCGATGGTGTCCGAGGCCCTTCTGGGGGGGGGCAAGGTCCGGGCGGACGAGTGGGTACGGGCGGCGGCGGCCGCCGTCGGCGTCGGCGGCGGCGGCAAGCCTACCATGGCCCAGGCGGGGGGGAAGGCCCCGGCCAGGCTGCCGGAGGCGTTCGAGGCGGCGCGGAGGTGGATCCGCCAGCGGCTTGGCGGGTGCGGTTGAGGCGGCGGCGGCGCCGGCGGCGCCGGAACCGTATTTGTAGTTAGGGCCGATAGTTAGAGATGGAGTTTTTCGTTGACAAGGGCCGTATCGCCCGCTACGGTTCTCCCGTGTTTGCCCGCGCCGGCGGCTGCGCCGTGGGACCGCCGGTGCGGGGACGGGGCGATTGACGCTGGCGCTGAGGTCTTAGCTATGCAGCCGTCACAAAAATTGAGTCGGTCCCGCACACGTCGCCGGCGCTCTCACCACGCGCTGCGTGCGGTGAACCTGGTGGATTGTCCGCGCTGCAACGCACGGAAGCTGCCGCATGCTGCGTGTGAGAATTGCGGCTACGTCCGGCCCGGTCTGAGCCTGGAGATCCAGAAAGAGGAATAGTCCATGCGGGTTGGCGTCGACGCGATGGGCGGGGACTTCGCCCCGGAAGAGCCCGTCATGGGTGTTCTGGACGCCGAGTCGTTGCTCGGGCCTGACGATCAAATCGTCCTGATCGGCGATGAGGAGGCGGTCCGCCCCTACCTCCAGGCCCGCTCGGGGTGGGAGCGGTTCGTTCGGATCGAGCACGCCTCCGAGGTCATCGCCATGGACGAGGTGCCGGTGGAGACGCTTCGGACGAAGCCGGACAGCTCCATTGCCCGCATGGCCGAACTGGCCGCCCGGGGGGAGGTGGACGCGGTGAACCTGCTCCTCCGATTCGTACAGACCGGGTTCGCCTACCGGACAGACAGCGATCAATTCGGCAGGGAAAAATTCATGTTTCCCGAGGAAACGCTCTCCTACCCGTACTCGGACTGTGAGGACCGGTCATTTCTCTTTGCCTATCTCGTATCGACTCTCCTCGGGCTCGATGTGGTCGGACTCGATTACCCGGGGCACGTTGCGAC
>CAZNSB010000285.1:0-6989 GCA_964575155.1 uncultured Planctomycetaceae bacterium
GGGCCGCCTGCCATCCACACGGCCACAAGGACAATCGCCGCGCAGGCGCGGGCGGGTTTCGTTGCGTGTCGCATGGGCGGGAGGCCATTCTCCGGTGCCCGCGCCGGGGTGTCAAGCGTGGGGCGGGCGGACGCCGCAGGCGCTCAGCCCCCGCCGCAGGTCGCCCGGCCGCGTTTCTCGAGGTACCGCTGGTGGTACGGCTCGGCCGGCCAGAAGGTGGGGACGGGCTCGATTTGGGTCACGATGGGCCGGTCGCCGAATGTGCCGGAGGCGCCCGCGGCCGCCTTCGACTCCCGCGCCGCCGCCTCCTGCTCACGGCTATGGTAAAGAATAGCCGACCGGTACTGCGACCCCACGTCCGGCCCCTGCCGGTTCGGCGTGGTGGGGTCGTGGCCGTTCCAGAAGACCTCCAGCAACTGCTCGTAGGTCACCTTGCGGGGGTCGTAGGTGACCTGGACGGCCTCGGCGTGGCCGGTCGCGCCGGTGCAGACCTGCTCGTAGTCGGGGCTCTCCGTGTGGCCGCCGGTGTAGCCGACCACCGCGTCGACGACGCCGTGGACGCGGCGGAAGCGTGCCTCGACGCCCCAGAAACATCCTGCGGCGAAGGTGGCGCGGGCGGTGGAGGCGGGCGCGTGGACGTCGCCCTCGGCGTCCGGCGCGGGCTGCGAAGGCGTTTTCTCCGGTTCGGCCGGCGGGACGTTGCGCTGGGATGGCGGGTTCATGGCATGTTCTTCCTCATCGGGTAGGCACCCGGCCGCGGCCAGTGCCCCACAGGCAACCATCCCTGCGATCAGCGCCGCGAGCGGTGCGTGGGCGGTTCGGGTCATCGGCTCCTCCTCGCGCCAAGTATAGGCGCAAAGCGGGAGCGGGGGAAGGACGGTGGGCCGGGCACCGGCCGATGCGGGGCAGGCTCGAATCGTCAGGGCGGCGGCGCTTGGCGTTTCTTGAGTTCCCGTTGCAGCACGGCCATGGCGCGCGCCGAGTAGGGCACGTCGCCCGATTCGCCCCGGCGGATCGCCTCCTTCAGAATCTCAACCATCCGGGCATTCGTGTGCACGCAGCACCCGCCGCCCGTTGGGATGGCCCACGCGTGGCAGTGTTCATTATAGTGCCGGTGGTTTTCGCCGGGACAGAACAGGATGAGGACGCTCCGTGCCTGGACGTCGCCCAGACGAAGGCCGTCGCCCACGTACACGTAACCGATGGAGCGATCACGCTCGAACGATTCGGGGCACGCGGCGGCGGCAGTTCGCAGCCACGCCTCATCCGGCGCCCAATCATCGTCCAGGCGTGCGAACACCTGCTGCAGTGCCTCGCGCGTGTCGCCCGTGGCCGGGAGAATGAAGCCCGGTTCGCGATCGGCCAGCCCCCAAAGCGCCGCACGGATCTGCAGGAAGTGGTTGGCGCAACTCGCCGTGTTGACGTGTGCCAGCGACTCGACGTACGTGCGGTAGCCGAGAGGGATCAGCGCCGCCAGGACGGCAACGGCGACAAGGACAATTATCCAACGGCCGTACCGGAAGGGCCGTTGTGGCGACGACGGCGTCGCAGCGTCGGGCTGGCGTTGCGGTTCGTCCATGCCGCCCCCCCCTTCTTCCGGCCCCCGAAGGACAAGGTTCAAAAGGCTACCGGCGCCTCAGTGACTCAGTTACCCAGTCACTCAGTCACTGCCGGGAAGCGAAGGACCAATGACGAAGGACCAAGGACCGCCTCAGTCGTCGTCCTTCGCCTTGCGAAGGCCGTCCTCCAGGTCGGTCATCCGGCGGGTGAGCATGTTGATCTGGAACTCGATGCTCGAGAGGATCCAGAACTGGAAATGGCTGACCTTCGCCTGCGTGTGAATCATCCAGATGATCTTCAGCGAGACGAGCAGGACCGCCACCTCCAGCAGAATGTGCTGCGGCAGGAAGGGGATCCGCCAGCCCGCGAGCGACCGCGCGAGGTCGAACCCGAACGCACCGATCACCAGCGCGAGAAACACCATGTTGATGACGAAGTCGCGCCGCTTGGTCGTCTTGCCGCCGACCTGGCCGACGATGTCGCGGATGCGTTCGCGCTCGGTCTTGTAGTGTTCGAGTTCCGTCCGGAGGGCTTTGGTTTCTTCCATGGGGTCATCCTCGTCGGTCGGCGCCTGATGTGCGAACTCAGGATACCGCAGGGGGCGGCGCGCATGCAACCGGCTTCCGCCGGCGGCACGCGGGCGACCGCGGCCGGCTCGACCGGCGCCTCCGCGCGGCGGATACCTACGGCCCCAGGCGCTGCCGGCACTCGTCCAGGATGGCCTTGGTGGCGGTGGCGCCGACGCGGGTGACGCCGACGGCCCGGGCATCGAGCAGGGCGTCGAGGGTCCGGATGCCGCCAGCCGCCTTCACCTGGACCCGGGGCGGGCAGTGCTCGCGCATCAGCCGGAGGTCGTCCAGCGTGGCCCCGCCCGTGCCGAACCCGGTGGAGGTCTTGGCCCAGTCGGCCCCCACCTGGCCGCAGATGGCGCACAACCGAATCTTGTGCGCGTCGGCGAGGTAACAGTTCTCGAAGATGACCTTGGCCTTGGCGCCGGCGGCGTGGGCGGTGTCGACGACGGCCCGGACGTCCTCGGCCACGTCGTCCCAGTCCTCGGAGAGGACCCTGGAGATGTTGACGACCATGTCCAGTTCGCGGGCGCCGTCGGCGACGGCGCGTTCGGCCTCGGCCACCTTGACGGCCGTGGTGTGCCCGCCGTGCGGAAAGCCGATCGTCGTGCCCGGCAGCACGCCGCTGCCGGCGAGCAACTCGGCGCACCGCGCCACGCCGAACGGCATGATGCAGACGGTGGCGACGTGGTAGTCGACGGCCAGGCGGCACCCGTCGTCCAGGTCGCGGTCCGTCAGGTGGGGCTTCAGGAGGGAGTGGTCGATCATCCCGGCGATATCGTCGTACGTGTAATCCATGAGAACGTCTCCCGCGGGGCGTCCGGCTGCACGAAGGCCGTCCTGGCGGGGCACCTCGGCCCCGGTAGACGCGGCGGCGGGTTCCCCGACGCACGGGTGGCCGGGGTCATACGTACAGGCGCGCCCGCCGGGATGCAAGTATTTGAAGCGGATTCGCCCCCGGTGCGCGTACGACCCTGATGGGACGTCGTGAGGAGGCTGGCCGTGGTGCTTGAGGGGCTTCGGCTGCCCCCGTATAATCTCAGGCTGTTGGCCGGCAATCCGTTGGCGCTTTATGAGGACCGGTTCCCATGAAGCGGTTCAGTCGTAGAGGTTGTGTTGCGTTGGCAGCGGTGTTTCTGGTGGCGACAAGCGCGGCGGCGCTCGCGGCCAAGGGGTCGGCGAAAGGCTCGAAGCCGAAGGAGAACCCCGCCGCCGACACGGGGCTTTCCAAACCGCAAGTCCGTATTCTCTCGCGCGAGGAGAAGATTCAGCGCCGGTTCGAGACGCTGGCCACCCAGTACCAACTCCGCCTGCAAAGCCCGGATTGGATCCTGCGGTCCCTGGCGGTGATCAGCCTGGCCCGCCTGCCCACCGAGGAAGCCACCCGGGCGATCCTGGAGCGGCTGGAGGCCGAACCCAAACCCGTCGGCAAACTGGTCGCCTGGCAGGCGGTGCTCGGCCGGGCCCGCCTCCTGACGGATGAGCAGTACCAGCAGTGGGAGAAGCAGACCTGGAAGATGGTCGACGACGACCTGTTCAACGGCGACTTGCGGATCGGGCTGCTCGAGATGCTCTCCGCTACGCCCATCAGCCGCCGCAGCCGCGCCTACTTCACGGACCTCTTCAAGACCACCAACAGCCTCGATTCCTCGGACATCCCCACGCTGATCGCCATGGGCCGGGCCCTGAAATCGTGGGGCGACGCCGACCTGGTCAGGGTCCTGCTGCGGGCGCTGGGCGGTCCGAGCACGGGCGTCCGGGCCGAACTGGTCCTTCAGGCCGCCGGCGCCGGCGTCCCCTGGAACCGCACCGCCCAGGCCAGGAAGGTCTACAGCGCGTGGTGGCAGGCGAACCAGGATGGATTCACGGCCAAACCGCCGGCCGAGGACGGATGGAAGCACCTCGAACCCCAGTTCATCGAGGCGCCGGTGGACCCCAAGACGATCGATCTGGCCGACCCGAAGTGGCACGATGAACTGGAGTTGGGCCGGCTGGAACTCCAGAACTTCGATTTCGCCATCGCGATCGATTGCAGCCGGTCGATGCGCCCGGAGATCGAACGCCTCAAGCGCGACATGGCCATCATGGTGGCGGCGTTCCGACTGGTGGCCCGGGAACCGCGCGTCGGCGTGACGCTGTTCTCGCCCGGCGGGATCGTCAAGTGTCAGCCGCTGACCTCCAACACGGGCGTCCTCGGGGCGTTTCTGAAGCAGGAGGCGCATATCTTCGGTCCGCCCGGCGCCGAGGAATGGGCCGGTGCCCTGCACCAGTCGATCGCCCGCAGCACGTGGGTCAGCCCGGGCCTGCACAGCCGGCGCTTCATCGTCCTGATGAGCGACGAGCCCATCACCCGCGATCAGTTCATCCGGGCCTGGACGATTGCCCAGGGTGCCGGCCGGGCCGAGTTCAAGATCTACGGCGTCATGGTCAAAGCCGGCCGCTCGCCCAACAACCCGCTGTCGGTTCCGTTGGACCGGGATGGGGGCCCGATCCCGCCTCCGTCCTCGGCCGGGGGGGAGCCGAAAAAAACGAGCCACAGTCCCCCCTCCCGTGGCGCCAAGTCGTGGGATTATTACCACGACCTCGTCGATTTGACCGGCGCGCTGGCCATCGAGGTCAAGGTGCCCCAGGGTGGATGGGGACTGGGGATCCTCCCCAACCTGAATGCGCTTAATAAGAACCAGAGGCAGAAGATGAAGCATTCCAGTCCGGTCGCCATCGCCCCCCTGTACCCGGGCGGCGGGCCCACCAACCGCGTCCTGACCATGGTCCTCCGCGACGCCATCAACCCCCAGTACGCCGACCGCGTCGAACCGTTCGTCAAGATTCTCGTTGCTTACTGCCACGGGTACGCCAAGACGCCCCTCGAACAGCGCCGCTGGGGCCGGCCCGATACAATGGAACCCAACTACAAGCGGCAACCTCCCAAGAAAGACAAGGACAAGGGTAAGAAGCAGAGCGGGAAGGCGTCACGCCAAAAGGACGGCACCGGCAAGAAGCGCCGCCCCGAAACAAGCGGCAACATCAAGCCACGCTGACACCGGACGTTGCCGTACGCCGCCGCCCCGGACCCCAAGGTCCCCCCTGACGCGAAGGACAGCGGCCAAGGCGGCCGGCGCGACCCAACCGTGCCGGGTCCGGATGACCTGGAGTATGCTCCTGCCGATGGCCGATACTGATAGATGACCTTGGGCGCTCACTGTGGGCAGGGTGTGCATCCATTATCGGAGCGCGGCGTGCCAGAGACCATCCGGACCCGACAACGCGGGTTCACGCTGCTGGAACTGGTCATCGTGGCGGTGATCATCGGGATCCTGGCAGCCATCGCGATCCCGCGGCTGAGCCGGGGCACGGCCGGGGCGGCCGATGCCGCCGTCGCCGGCGACCTGGCCGCCCTTCGAAACGCCATCGACCTGTTCGCCGCCGAGCACGGCGGCAAGTATCCGACGCTCGCCGCCATCGCCCAGCAGTTGTTGGGGTACACCGACCACAGCCACACGTCCGACCCGGTGGCCACCAGGGACGCCGCCCACGTCTACGGGCCGTACCTCCAGAAGATTCCTCCCCTGCCGGTGGGCACGAACCGGGGCAAGACGACCTTCACCGGCACGCTGCCCGGCGGCACCGCGGCCGACGCCGGCTGGTACTACAACGAGACGACCGGCCAGGTGCGGGCCAACTGCGCCGACGCCGAGACCGACGACTCGGGCACGCCGTACAACCAGTATTGATGCCGCCCCGGTCGCGAGACGACCGAACCGCCAATCCTGCAGCGCCGCTTGGGCATGCTGGGCGGCGGGTCGGAGCCTGTCCCGAGCGCAGCCGAGGGGCGCCCACCGCGCCCGTGCCAGAGTGCCGGCCGCTCTGCGCGGCGCATACTCCAGACCGCCGCGCAGCAACCGGGCACGGTCAACCGTGATGCGCTCTCATCGGCCCGGCCCGTTCTGGAGAACCGGCCCGGACCCCGAGAAGGGGCCCGGGCCGTCTTCGTGCACGTCGCGTTCTTCTTTGGCCTGCTTTCGCCTGCGGCGGGGCGGCAGGCCGAATCCGCCCAGCGCCACAAGCGCCAGCGTCGCCGGTTCGGGCGTCAGCTGAATATCGTCGAACACCGCTTCATTCCAGTATGCGCTGTACTCCCAGCCGCCAATCCTGATTTGGGCTTTGTCGAGGCCGGCCATGTGGGCGGTCGTGTACGCCTTGTTGATGCTGCCGCCTTCGGTCACGAACGACCATCCGGTGGGCATGACGGTCATCGTGAAGTCCGTCAGAGCGGTCGGCAGGCTGGGCCGGGTCACGGTGTCCGGGGTGGAACCGGTGTACGATCCGCGCCAGGCCTTCTGGGCGCTTGCGCCTACCCAGTTGACATACGAGGCCTGGACAAAGACGCTTGTGTCGTCCGGGTCGTGCAGCCGAATGAAGCACTCGCCGTACCCCTGTGTCGGGAACGCCCACTGGCCCGTGAGGACGATCTCGGTCCATCCGCTCGGCAAATCGATGTCGCAGGAATCGACACGGGCGTGTCTCGAGCTGTTCTGGCCTATGTATTGGGCATAGAGAGCTCCGCCCGAGAGGTACACGCTGCAGTTGGTGTCTTCGGTCTGCGTCCACTTGGCCGGGTCCGGTTCGGTCCCGGTGCTGAAGTCATCCGAGAAGAGAATTCCTGCCCGCAGGGTTCCCGTCGCGAGGACGACCACGGCTCCTAATGTCAAATACCTATAGACGTACCGCATACCAATCTCCTGAATGCGGATCCCCCTCACCGCGGTTTCGGCATGACCGAAAGGCACACTCTACCCACGATAACATGCGGAAGTGGTATTATAGCACACAACGTCCGAAAGTCAAATCGACGCGCGGCGG